>NZ_BSPX01000042.1:0-40905 GCF_030161255.1 Zoogloea oryzae | reverse complement strand
GGGCTGGAGCGGCGACGCCATCGACGAGGCCTGGCCGGCCTTCCTGGCGTCGTGCCGGGCCATCGGCCGACAGGCGGTGTGGGCCGCCAGTTGCGAGGCGGCCCGCGGGCTGGGCGAGCGGCCGAGCGCGTCGGCGGTGCGCAATTTCTTCGAGTCGCGCTTCACCCCGTGGCGGGTGAGCAACCCGGACGGCACCAAGGAAGGCCTCATCACCGGCTACTACGAGCCCCTCATCAACGGCAGCCGCCACAAGGGCGGGGCCTACAACTGGCCGGTGCTGGGCGTCCCGGACGACCTGCTGTCCATCGATCTGGGCGAGGTGCTGCCCGACCTCAAGGGCCAGCGCCTGCGCGGCCGGCTGGTGGGCAAGAAGGTGGTGCCCTATTACTCCCGCGCCGAGGTGGCGCGGATGGCCGACAAGTTTGCGGCCAAGGCCATCCTGTATGCCGACGACGCGGTGGATCTGTTCTTCCTGCAGGTGCAGGGCTCGGGCCGGGTGAAGCTGCCCGACGGCAACATCGTGCGCATCGCTTACGCCGACACCAACGGCCATCCCTACCACTCCATCGGCCGCTGGCTGGCCGACAAGGGCGAGCTGCGCATCGATCAAGCCTCGATGGACGGCATCAAGAACTGGGCGCGGGCCAACCCCGGCCGCCTGCAGGAGATGCTCAACGCCAACCCCAGCTACGTGTTCTTCCGCGAGGTGGCCAATCACGGTGGCGGGCCGGTGGGCGCCCTGGGCCAGCCCCTCACCGACGGGCGCAGCCTGGCGGTGGACCCGCGCAGCATTCCGCTGGGGGCGCCGGTGTTTCTCTCCACCACCCAGCCCAACAGCACCCAGCCCCTGCGCCGCCTGATGCTGGCCCAGGACACCGGCACCGCGATCAAGGGCGGCGTGCGCGGCGACTTCTACTGGGGCTTCGGCGCCGAAGCCGGGGCCCAGGCCGGGCGGATGCGTCAGAAGGGCGAGATGTGGGTGCTCTACCCGCGGGATCAGGTGCCGCGCTGAGGTCGATGTCGGCGCTCGGCCTGCGAAGCGCCGACTTGAAATCGCTCAACAAATACTTGAACGGTTCTAAATTGGATTTGGGGCTTTGCAAGTTTTACCTGGGCGCGCGTAAGTCAGACTTGGGCCATCCGAAGTCTGACTTTGAAAAACTGCATGTCCGAGCTGGGATGGCCCAAGTCCGGGTTAGGGCATCCCAAGTCCGACTTGGGAAGTCGCACGTCTTTCTTTGAAAGTCCCAAGTCGGACTTGCGCGATTTGATCTCGGGCTTGCGCGCGCCGCGCCCGGGCCTTGATCGGGGCTCGCCAGCCAACCCAGGGCGGGCGTTTCTTTTGCGCAGGGCTGAGCGTAGATCGTAGATTTGTAATAAGTTTTTCGTAAATTCATGGTTTGCCCGCACGGTGTCCCGCGCTACCGTGCGAAGCTGGCGCCTGACCTCAGTCGCCATCCAATCTGCATCCTGGAGACCATCGTGCCCCTTACCGAACTCGTCCATTACTTCAACAAGCGCAACCGGCTCGTCCGCGGTGGCGAGGACGAGGGCTTCCGGTTCGTCGACGGGCAGGTGCGCATGCACTTCGGCGGACGGGTCTTCGGGACGCGCTTCCAGCCCATCGTCGAGCGCGCTGGCAGCCAGCCGGCCGGGCACGAGGCGCATCTGCACGTGCTGGGCGCTTCTGCCACGCCGGCTCAGACGGTGTTCCTGGAGGCTCGGGACGATGCCGAGCTGGTCCACCTGGATCGCATGGCGCGCACCCTGCATGCCCTCAATTTTTTGCTGGAGCGGGAGCAGCACGGGGGCTTCCTGGCCCTCAATGTGCATCCGCAGCTGATCCGCGCGGTGCGCGACCACCACGGCCATGTGTTCGAGACGGTGCTGGCCCGCTGCGGCCTGACCTCCGACAGGGTGATGCTGGAGCTCTCCGACGACGGCTTCGAGCCTGTCGCGCCGCTGGCCGCGGCGATCGCCGAATACCGGGAGCGTGGCTACCGGGTGGCCATCGACAACTTCGGGCGGCACACCTCCGACCTCGAAAGGCTTGAGCAACTGGCCCCCGACGTGGTGAAGCTCGACCGCAGCCTGATCGGCCACGCCGGCCACCTGAGCCTCGCCAAGCGGGTGATGACCGAACTCAGCGCCGAGATTCGTCGTCTTGGCATGAGCGTGGTGTGCCAGTGCATCGAGAACCCGTTGCAGCGCGACGTGGCCCGGGAGGCTGGCGTGGACTGGCTGCAGGGCCATCTGCTGGGCCGACCGGCCGCCCACTGCCTGCCGGTGCCGAGGCCGCGCCGGCCCCAGGCGGCGGCCTGATCCGATCGGATCGGCACAAACAAAAGGGCTGCCCGCGGGCAGCCCTCGTTGCGTGGGGCGTCCGAGCTTACTTGCCGGCGGCCTGGTTCATGGCCTGGTCGAGCTGCGCCAGGGGCACGGCGCCGGGCAGACGGTTGCCGTCGGCGGTGAAGATGGTGGGCGTGCCCGAGACCTTCATCTTCTGGCCGAGAGCCACGTTCTTGTCGATGGCGCTGGTGTCGCAGCCGGCTGCGGCGGCGGCGGGCGCCTTGCCGGCGGTCATCCAGTCGTTCCAGGCGGTGGCCCGGTCCTTGGCGCACCAGATGTTCTTCGACTTCTCGGTGGAGTCCGGGCTCAGGATCGGGTACAGGAAGGTGTAGATGGTGGCGTCCTTGAGGCTCTGCATGTCTTTTGCGAGGCGCTTGCAGTAGCCGCAGTTCGGGTCTTCGAAGCTGGCGATGACGCGCTTGCCGTTGCCGCGCACCTGCTTGATGGCCTGGTCGAGGGGCAGGGTGGCGAAGTCGATCTTGAGCAGCTGGGCCATCCGCGCCTGGGTGACGTTCTTGCGGGTCTTGGCGTCGATCAGGCTGCCGTCGATGATGAAGCTCACGGTGGCGTCGGTGTAGATCAGCTCGCCGGACTTGAGCACCACTTCGTAGAGCCCGCCGTAAGGGGTCTTCTTGACGCTGTCGACGGCCGGGCCGCCCACGAAGGTTTCGAGGTTCTTCTTGACCGAGGCTTCGTCGGTGGCTGCATGGGCGACGCCGGCTGCGAGGAAGAGGGTCGCGAGCAGCGAGCGTACGAAGGGGAATTTCATCCGGGTGTCTCCAGGGGGCGGCGTGTAGTGGGTTTCAGAAGCGGCCGGCAATGGCGTAGCGGACCAGCGCATTGCGTAGGACAGGCACGCTGTTGGTGAGGTTCAGACCAATGTTGCGCAGCCCCGAGAGGATCGGGTCGGCGGGCTTGAACAGGCGGTTGAGGCCGTGGGTGGTGTATTGCAGCAGGGCGGTCTCCTCGGCGCGGGCGCGGGCGTAGGCGCGCAGCACCGGCAGCTCGCCCGGATCGCGCCAGGCGGGCAGGCCCTTGATCTGTTCGGCCAGCACGCGGGCGTCCTGGTAGCCCAGGTTGATGCCGTGGCCCGACAGCGGATGGATCGCGTGGGCGGCGTCGCCGATGAGGGCGAGGCGCGGGCGCACTGCGGTCTCGACGCGCATCAGGCGCAGCGGAAAGGCCGCGGCCGGCGTGATGAGTTCGAGCTTGCCGAGACGGTAGCCGCCGGCTTCGGCCACCCGGGCGCACAGGGCTTCGGGGGGCAGGGCGACGAGCTCGTCGGCGAGGGCGTCCGGGGCGGACCACACCATCGACATCTGCTGGTCGGGCAGCGGGAGATAGGCCAGCACGCCGTCCGGGCGGAACCACTGGAAGGCGGCGTTGCGGTGGGGCTTCTCGCAGCGGAAGTTGGCGACCACGCCTTTTTCATCGTAGGGCGTGTTGCGGGCGCCGATGCCGGCCGCCTGGCGCACCCACGAGTCGCGGCCGTCGGCGGCCACCACGAGCTTCGCCTCGACACGCCGGCCATCCGTGAGGGTGAGGCGCGCGGCAGTGTCGTCGATGGCGAGGGCCGCTGGCGAGGCCGGGCAGATCAGGGTGACGTTGTGCTGGCGCTTGACGGTTTCCCACAGCTCGAGCTGCATCAGGCTGGATTCGAGGATCCAGGCGAGCTCGCGCAGGCCGCTGTCGTAGGCCGAGAAATCGAGCCGGCCGCCGGCGTCGCCGTGGATCTCCATGTCGTACACCGGCGCCATGCGGGCCGGGTCGAGGTGCTGCCAGATGCCGATGGCGGAGAGGAAATCCACGTTGGTCGGGCTGATCGCGTAGATGCGCGCATCCCAGCCGTCCGGGCGGGCCGGGGGGCGGGTTTCGACGATGCCGACCTTCAGGTTGCTGCCGCGAAGTGCGGCGGCGAGGGCGGCGCCGGCAAGTCCGGCGCCCACGATGAGTACATCGAATTTCATGGCTGATCTCCTGCGCCCCGGATTGTGCCGGACGGCGCAGGGGAAGTCACCCGCGACGGGATGCCGCCGGGCTGGAGCGGATTACCGGGGCGGGAGCGCCGGGGTCGGCGGCGGGGGCGGGTAGTAGTGCGGCACGCCGCCGGTGGCCGCCGGCGCGGGGGCGCGGTAGCCGTAGCCCGGCAGCTGGTTGCCCTTGGCGTACATGCACTGCTGGTAGGCGATGTCGTAGCGGCGCTGGGCGTCGGCGCCGGCATAGGCGGTCTGGCTGGTGCCGCTGCCCGAGCGGGAGACCATGCCGACCGCCGCTCCGGTGGCAGCGCCGTGATTGCCGCCGGCAAGGCCGCCCACCGCGGCTCCGATGGCGGTGCCGACGATGGCGCTGCCGACCATGTTCTGGGCGGCGGAGTCCCGCGGTGCGATGCCGATCGCCTGATCGGCGTAATTGCGGCACTGGCGGTCTTCCATCGAGAAAAGATCGAGGGGCTTGCCGGGAGCGGGCATCACCGCCACCCGCGGGCCGCTGGGCAGGCTGGCGCAGCCGGCGAGCAGGGCGAGGGGGATCATCAGCAGCCGGGCGCGGCGGGAGAGAAGGGACGGGCGGTCGGGCGTGTTCATGGTTTGGAAGCTCCTTCCGGGCCGGTTGTCGGGGCTGCCGGCGTGGCGCCCTGAGGCGCTGCCTGGGGTTGGGCAGGAACCGGGCGCCATTTTTCGGGGCAGCGCTGGACGTAGGGGTAGTAGCCCTTGGCGCTCTCGCAGTAGTACCAGTTCTGGACGTCTGCGGGTGGCGCTGCCTGGCTTTCGCCGGACGGCGTGGCCGGGACGCTGCGCCAGCCTTCGGGGCAGGTCTGGGTGTAGGGGTAGTAGGCGCGGGCGCTGTCGCAGAAATACCAGCTCTGGGGCGCTGGCGGCAGGTCCGGCAGCACGATGGGGGCTTCCTGCTGGACAACGACGGGCGGTGGGCTGTAATAGGGGGGGTAGAACACCCACGGGGCGCCGACGATCCACCACCCGTTGAAGCCGCCGTGATGGTGCGGGCTGACCCATACTCGTGGTGCCGGACCCCAGCCCGGGCCGCCACGGAAGCGCCCGCCACGGTCGGCGTGAGCCGGAATGGCGGCGGCCGTGCCCGCCGTGAGGAGTGCCGCGAGCAGTGCCCGTCGGGCGAGCGGCGTCGATCGGCAAAACGGACTTTTCATCGCGCGGAACTCCTGTCGTTTATATGCATCATTGCAGCACCGCCTTCGTTGCCGTGTAAGTGCCTGTCTGCGCAACTCGTAACGGGGTGCGACGGAAGCCAGCTGCGGCAAGAATTGCTTACAGGTCCATTTTTATCACGCAGCCTTTCGTCGCTCGGATGAATCGAGATGCAAAGTGCGCAATAATGTTATTTTTGCTGTTTTTGGCATTTTATGGACGTCCGCAAACTCGTCATCGCCCTCGGGGTGCTGATCCTTCTTGCAGTGGGCATTGTGCTCTACCTGCAGGTGGATCAGCCGGTCGATCGGCGTCGCAGCGACCCCGTCATGGCCGCGAAGGTCGAGGTTCAGCACGGCCCTGCGCTTCGTGCGATGGGCGTCCGCAGCCTGGGTGTCGATCCCAGGACCAGCGACGTGGTGGTAGTCTTCAAGGGGGGCGGGCGTCTTGGTCGGCGGGTCGCCGGCCGCCTGCCCGGGCTTGCCAGTGCGGACGGCTGCGGCGAGCTCGAGGTTGGCATCTCGGTGGGCGATTCCCTTACTGCCTGGGGAGATTCCAGCAGCCCGTCGTTCTATTCGCGCCTCGACTGCGTGATTGACGAGGTGGTCTCCCGCGCCGCCGAGCTGCGCGACCCGGAGTGACACGGCGGGCTTTTGCCGGCTGAAGCGGCTATACTCCGCGCCGGGAAGTTCGCCAGGCAGTCGCGGTGCGTTCGCGCATCGAGGAAAGTCCGGGCCCCGCAGAGCAGGATGCCGGCTAACGGCCGGGCGCCATACGCCTTCGGGCCAAAGCGACGGAAAGTGCAACAGAGAGCAGACCGCCGATGGCCGCCTCCGGGCGGATCAGGCAAGGGTGAAACGGTGGGGTAAGAGCCCACCGCGGACGTGGTGACACGGACGGCACGGTAAACCCCATCCGGGGCAAGGCCAAATAGGGGGACGTTGAGGCTGCTCGCTGAGTCCCCGGGTAGGCTGCTTGAGCGGCGCGGCAACGCGTCGACCAGAGGAATGATTGCCCGGCGGGCTGGTTTTCGGACCGGTCCGCTCGACAGAACCCGGCTTATCGGCGGACTTCCCCACTTCGCCACACGTTTTTTTCGTTTCCTCCGCTTTTCTCCACGATTGAGACTTTTTTCGCGCCAGGCCTTGGTGCGAAACACTCTTTTGCGCTCCAGTGCCTGAAAGCCTTTCGGCTGCCTTTCGGGCGGGCGCAGGAGCTGTGAATTCATCCTCAACTTTTGCAATCCTCGCTACTGACGTTGATTTGTAAGCGGATTTCCTACACAACCCCGTCCAATTCCTAAGTGCTTGTGGCGAAAAGAGATTTGCTCTGGACCCAACTTGACCGGGTATTTTTTTTGCTCTAAAGTGGGACGAAGTGGACGAAAGTGGGAAAAAGTGAGTTTTTCCGGTTCGTCGGGGTTGGAAAGTGGGGTCTTCAATGTTTCAAGGCGCAGCGGCGCTCAGTCTCGATGCGAAGGGTCGCCTGGCGATTCCGGCGCGGCATCGGGACGCGCTCGCCGAGCTGGCCGGAAACGAGTTGATCCTCACCGCGCATCCCCACCGCTGCCTCCTGATCTATCCCGCTCCCGCCTGGGGGCCGATCCGCGACAAGGTGCTTGCCGGCTCGAGCCTCGATCAGCGTTCCGCCCTGCTCAAGCGTCTGCTCGTGGGTTTCGCCCGCGATGAACAGATGGATTCGGCCGGCCGCGTGCTGATCGCGCCCGAGCTGCGCGGCTTTGCGCAGCTGGAAAAGCAGGTGCATCTGGTGGGGCAGGGCGATCACTTCGAGTTGTGGTCGGATGCGGGCTGGCAGAAACAGCAGGAGGCGATCTTCGCCCTGGGCACGGATCTCATGCCCGCCGGTTGGGAAAACCTGCCGCTGTGAGTACCGCACCGCACATCACGGTGCTGCTGAAAGAGGCGGTGGAAGCGCTGGCGATCAAGCCGGACGGCGTTTACGTGGACGGCACTTTTGGTCGCGGCGGGCATAGCCGGGCGATCCTGGCCCAGTTGGGGCCGGAGGGCCGGCTCATCGCCTTTGATCGCGATCCGCAGGCGATTGCCGCCGGCGAGGCGATCGGTGACGGGCGTTTTGAACTCGTCCATGCGCCGTTCTCGGATTTTGCCGAGGCGCTGGCCGAGCGGGGTGTGGAGAAGGTGGACGGCGTCCTGCTGGATCTGGGGGTGTCGTCCCCTCAACTGGATGAAGCCGGGCGGGGCATGAGTTTTCGCTTTGATGCGCCGCTCGACATGCGAATGGATACGACCCGCGGGATGACCGCGGCGGAGTGGCTGGCAGAAGCGCCGGTCGCCGACATAACCCGGGTACTGAGGGAATACGGTGAAGAACGGTTTGCTTATGAGATTGCAAAGGCGATTGTTGCTGCTCGGTCAGGGGGGCATGTCGCAACCACTGGACAGCTTGCCGCGATCGTGGAAGCGACGGTCTGGAAGCGCGAGCCGGGCCAGCACCCTGCGACGCGCACCTTCCAGGCTCTTCGGATTTTCGTCAATCAAGAGCTTGAGGAGCTGTCGCTAGTCCTGCCGCAGGTTGTGGCAGCACTGGCGGCCGGAGGCCGTCTGGTGGTGATCAGCTTTCACTCCCTCGAGGACCGCATCGTCAAGCGCTTCATGCGCGACGAGTCGCGGCCGCCGCAGCTTCCTGCGCGGCTGCCGGTGCGCGCGGCCGACATGCCCAGGCCCAAGCTCGGGCTGGTCGGCAAGCAGGTGCGTCCGTCCGACGAGGAGATCGCCGCCAACCCGCGCTCCCGCAGCGCCGTGATGCGCATCGCCGAAAGGCAGGCGGACTGACATGGCGCGTCTGACCGGATTCCTCGTGATGCTGGTGGTGGCGAGCAGCCTCGGCGTGGTGGCATCCCAGCACCAGGCCCGCAAGCTCTACGCTGCCGTCGAGCGTGAGCAGCAGCGCTCCCAGCAGCTGGAGGTCGAGTGGGGCCAGCTGCAACTGGAACAAAGCACCTGGGCGGCTCACGCCCGTATCGAAAAACTCGCTCGCGAAAAACTCGCGATGCGCCCGCCTCTGCCCGGGCAGATCATCGCCATCGAGGAGCGGCCATGAAAAAGGCCAAGAAGGGCGTCACCTTCAATCACAATCCGCTGCTGCGCTCGGAGCTTCCGGCGTGGCGGCCGCGTTTCGTCCTGCTATGCCTGCTGGGCGGCTCGGTGGCGCTGGTGGGCCGCGCGGCTTACCTGCAGGGCGTGAACGAGCAGTTCCTGCAGGCCAAGGGTGAATCCCGCTACGCCCGCGTGCTCGAGGTGCCTGCCACCCGCGGCAAGATCACCGACCGCCAGGGCGACGTGCTCGCCGTGTCGTCGCCGGTCAAGTCGATCTGGGCGATCCCGGAAGACGCCCGCCTGAATCCGTCCCAGACCCGTCAGCTGGCTGCTCTGCTCGAGATGCCGGTGCAGGATCTGAACCAGAAGCTGGGTGTCGAGAAGGACTTCGTCTATCTCAAGCGGCAGGTCTCGCCCGAGCTTGCCGATCGCATCGCCGCCCTCAAGCTGCCGGGCGTCCACGATCAGCGCGAATACCGCCGCTTCTACCCGGGTGGCGAGGTGATGGCCCACGTGCTGGGCTTCACCGGCGTGGACGACAAGGGTCAGGAGGGCATCGAGCTCGCCTTCGAGCCTTCGCTGGCCGGCAAGCCGGGCTCCCGCCGGGTCGTCAAGGACCGCCGCGGCAACGTGGTCGAGGACGTCCAGTCGATCCGCCTGCCCCAGGACGGCAGGGAAGTCGCCCTGTCCATCGACAACAAGATCCAGTACCTCGCCCACGCAGCCCTCAAGCAGGCGATGACCGACCACAAGGCCAAGGCCGGTGGCGTGGTGGTGATCGACGCCAAGACTGGCGAGATCCTCGCCCTGGCCAACGCGCCTACCTACAACCCGAACAACCGCGTCAAGCTCACCGGCGACCAGCTGCGCAACCGTGCCCTGACGGACACCTTTGAGCCGGGCTCGACGATGAAGCCCTTCACCGCCGCGCTGGCGCTTGAAAAGGGCAAGGTCACCGCCAACACCATCATCAACTGCGCGCCGGGCCGGATGACCATCGGTTCCGCGACGATCTCCGACGCTCACCCTCATGGTGCCCTCACCGTCGCCCAGGTGATCCAGAAATCGTCCAACATCGGCGCGGCCAAGATGGCCCTGAGCTTCCCGCCGGAAACCATGTGGAAGATGTTCGACGATCTCGGCTTCGGCTCGCCGCTCAAGCTGGGCTTTCCGGGTGAAGTCGGCGGCCGCTTGCGTCCCGCCAAGAGCTGGCGCCCGATCGAGCAGGCCACCATGTCCTACGGCCACGGCATGTCGGTCAGCCTGATGCAGATCGCCAACGCCTACCAGGTGTTCGCCCGAGACGGTGACATCGTGCCCTTGTCCCTGTCGCGTCTGGATACGCCGCCGGTGCATGGCTCCCGCGTGTTCGCTCCGCAGACCGCCCGCGAGGTGCGCCAGATGCTCGAGATGGTCGTCCAGCCGGGCGGCACCGCCCAGCAGGCCAACGTGCCGGGCTACCGCGTCGGCGGCAAGACCGGCACCGCGATGAAACTCGTCGGCGGCCGTTACGCCAACCGTTACGTGGCCTCGTTCGTGGGCATCGCCCCGATCTCCGATCCGCGCCTGATCGTCGCCGTGATGATTGACGAGCCCACCAACGGCAAGCACTACGGCGGCGACGTGGCCGCGCCGGTGTTCGCCCAGGTGACGGGCGGTGCGCTGCGCACCCTCGGTGTGGCGCCGGATGCGCCCCTCAAGCCGCTGCAGGTTGCCCGTCAGGGCGTCACCCCCGTCCGGGAGGCCATGTGAGCGTGAGTGCCCGCCAGCAGGCCCAGGACCTGCTCGCCCAACTGGCTGCCGCCGGGGTGGAAGTTACCCAGCTGTGCCTCGATTCCCGCAAGGTGTGCGCCGGCGATGTCTTCCTGGCCTGTCCGGGGCATCGGGTCGATGGTCGCCGCTTCATCGTCGATGCCGTCCATGCCGGTGCCGCCGCCGTCCTGTGGGAGCGCGACGGCCACGTGTGGGACGATTCCCTGCAGGTTCCCAATGTCGCTGTCGCTGGTCTCGCCTCGCTGGCCGGACATCTGGCCAACGAAGTCTGCGGCCGTCCGTCCGAAGCCCTGTGGCTTGTCGGCGTGACCGGCACCAACGGCAAGACGTCGGTCACCCAGTGGCTGTCCCGCGCGTTTGCCGCCCTGGGGCGCAAGTGTGGCGTGATCGGCACCCTCGGCATCGGTTTTCCGGGCGCGCTGAAGGCCAGTGTCAACACCACGCCCGACAGCCTCACCCTGCACCAGACCCTCGCCGAGTTCCGCGCCGCCAAGGCCGACGTGGCGGCGATGGAGGTGTCGTCCATCGGCCTCGATCAGGAGCGCCTCAACGGGCTGCACTTCGACGTGGCGGTGCACACCAACCTCACCCGCGACCACCTCGACTACCACGGCAACATGGAGAACTACGGCGCCGCCAAGGCCCGCCTGTTCGACATGCCGGGCCTCAAGGCCGCGGTGCTTAATCTCGACGACCGCTTCGGCATGGAGCAGGCCCGGCGCCTGGCCGGCAGCGGCATTCAGGTGATCGGCTACACCCTGGTCGCCAGCAATGCCGACGCCGCCCCGGTCAATCGGCTGGTCCTCGCCGACCGCCTCACCACCACTGCGGCCGGCGTGCGCTTCACGGCCCGCAGCGGAAACGAGTCGGCCGACCTGAGCCCCAATCTGGTGGGGCAGTTCAACGTCTCCAACCTGCTGGCGGTGATCGGCACCCTGATGGCCTCGGGCTTCAGCCTCGAGGAAGCCGCCACCGTCGCCGAAGACCTCACCCCGCCGGTGGGCCGGATGCAGACCCTCGGCGGCATCGGGGATCCGCTGGTGGTGGTCGATTACGCCCATTCGCCCGACGCGCTCGAGCAGGTGCTCACCGCCATCCGCGCCACCGTCGAGGCCCGTGGCGGCAGCCTGACCTGCGTGTTCGGCTGCGGTGGCGACCGGGACCCCGGCAAGCGCCCGCTGATGGGCGAAGTGGCCAGCCGCCTGGCCGACAAGGTCGTGCTCACCAGCGACAACCCCCGCGGCGAAGACCCACTGGCAATTCTGCGTGAAGTCGCCGCTGGCGCCCGTGCCGACGTCGAGATCATCGCCGACCGCGCTGACGCGATACGCGGCGCGATCCTCGCCGCCGCGCCCGACGACGTGATCGTCATCGCCGGCAAGGGCCACGAACCCTATCAGGAGATCAACGGCGTGCGTCACCCGTTCTCGGACGTGGATCAGACCCGCGACGCCCTCGAAGCCTGGAACGACGCCCAGGGAGAACTGTCATGATGGATCTCCAGGAAGCCGCGCTGGCCACGGACGGCACCGCTGTCGGCGGCAACGTCGCGTTCATGTCGGTCAGTACCGACTCCCGGGCCATCCAGCCCGGCCAGCTGTTCATCGCCCTGCGCGGCGACCGCTTCGACGGCCACGAATTCCTCTCCGCCGTGGCCGCCCAGGGCGCCGTGGCGGCGATGGTCGACCGGGCGTGGGCGGCGGCCAATCCGGTTCCGCTGCCGCTGCTGGTGGTGGACGACACCCGCCTCGGCCTTGGCCGCCTGGCCGCCAGCTGGCGTGCCGGCTTCAGCCTGCCGCTGATCGGCGTGACCGGCAGCAATGGCAAGACCTCGGTGAAGGAAATGTGCGCCGCCATCCTGCGCGCCCAGGCACGCATCGACGGCTTCGACCCCGAGTTGGCGGTGCTCGCCACCAAGGGCAACCTGAACAACGACATCGGCCTGCCGCTGATGCTGCTGCGCCTGTCCGGCAACCACCGCGCGGCGGTGATCGAGATGGGCATGAACCACCCCGGCGAGATCGGCTATCTCACGCACCTGGCCCGGCCCACCGTGGCGCTGGTGAACAACGCCCAGCGCGCCCACCTGCAGGGCATGGGCAGCGTGAACGAAGTGGCCCGCGAGAAGGGTGCGATCTACGAAGGCCTGTCGTCCGACGGCGTGGCGGTGGTCAATGCCGACGACGCCTTCGCCGGCTACTGGAAGGCCCTCAACGCCGGGCGCCGCACGCTCACCTTCGGCCTGTCGGCCGATGCCGACGTGACGGCCCGCTGCACCAGCCACGGTTTTTCCAGCGACATCGTGCTGGCCTCGCCCCAGGGCGAAGCGAAGTTCCGCCTCAACGTGCCCGGCAAGCACAACGTCCGCAACGCCCTGGCGGCAGCGGCTGCCTGTCTGGCCGCGGGTGTCTCGCTGGCGGCGGTGGCCGAAGGCCTGGGCGGCTATACCGGCACGCCGGGTCGCCTGCATCTGCGCAAGGGCCTCGGCGGCGCGGTGGTCATCGACGACAGTTACAACGCCAACCCCGATTCGATGCGCGCTGGCATCGCGGTGCTGGCCGCCACCCCCGGCCGCAAGATCCTCGTGATCGGCGACATGGGCGAGATTGGTGAACAGAGTTTCCAGTACCACGACGAGATCGGCGGCTACGCGAAGAGCGAGGGCGTCGATTTCCTGTTCGGGCTGGGTGAGATGAGCGAGGTTGCGGCGCGCAACTTCGGAGAAGGTGGCCGCCACTTCAACAAGCTCGACGATCTCGTCGCAGCGGTGAAGGCGGAACTGAACGAAGACACCGTGGTGCTCGTCAAGGGCTCGCGTTTCATGAAGATGGAACGGGTCGTGGACGCCATTGCGGAGAAGGCTTGAGATGAGTTTGTGTTGTACCGGCTTGGCTGCAGTTTCTTCCGCAATGAACCCGGGGGAACACCATGCTGCTTGAACTGGCCCTGTGGCTCGGCAAGGATGCGCGTTTTTTCAATGTGTTCGGCTACATCACGCTGCGCACGGTGCTGGCTGCCGGCACCGCGCTGGTGCTGTCGCTCGTCTTCGGCCCGCCGGTGATCCGCTGGCTGGCCGCCAAGAAGATCGGTCAGGCGGTCCGCGACGACGGCCCCAAGTCCCACCTCACCAAGGCCGGCACGCCCACCATGGGCGGTGCGCTGATCCTGATCTGCATTGTCCTCACCACCCTGCTGTGGGGCGATCTGCGCAACAAGTACGTGTGGGTCGTGCTGTTCGTCACCCTCGGCTTCGGTGCTGTCGGCTGGGTGGATGACTGGCGCAAGGTGGTCTATCGCGATCCGAAGGGGCTGGCGAGCCGCTGGAAGTACTTCTGGACGTCCGCCATCGCGCTGGCGGCGGCAAGCTTCCTTGGTCTGACCGCCACGCTGCCGGCCCAGCTCGAACTGATCGTGCCCTTCTTCAAGGCGGTGTCCTACCCGCTGGGCGTGTTCGGCTTCATCGTGCTGACCTACTTCGTCATCAACGGCACCAGCCACTCGGTCAACCTCACCGACGGCCTCGACGGTCTGGCGATCATGCCGACGGTGATGGTCAGCGCCGCGCTGGCGATCTTCGCCTACGTGGCCGGTCACATGGGTTTCTCGAAGTACCTCGGCGTTCCCTACATCCCGGGTGCCGGCGAGCTGGCGGTGATCTGCGGCGCGATCGCCGGCGCCGGCCTCGGCTTCCTGTGGTTCAACGCCTACCCGGCCGAAGTCTTCATGGGTGACGTGGGCGCGCTGGCGCTGGGTGCCGCGATGGGCACCATCGCCGTTATCGTGCGCCAGGAAATCGTGCTCTTCATCATGGGCGGCCTGTTCGTGGCCGAGGCCATGTCGGTGATGGTCCAGGTGCTGTACTTCAAGTACACCGGCGGCAAGCGCATCTTCCGGATGGCGCCGCTGCACCACCACTACGAGCTCGGCGGCTGGAAGGAAACGCAGGTCGTGGTCCGCTTCTGGATCATCACGATCATGCTCGTGCTGTTCGGCCTATCCACCCTCAAGCTGCGGTGAGCGACGATGGCAAACGCTGATCTCACTCTCGTCCTCGGCCTCGGCGAATCCGGCCTGGCCATGGCCCGCTGGCTCGCCCGTCAGGGCATGGCGCTGCGGGTGGCGGATTCCCGCGAGACGCCGCCGGGCGTGGATCGCCTGCGCGCCGATGCGCCCGCGGCGGAGATCGTCACCGGCGCTTTCTCCGAGGCGCTGATGGATGGGGTGAGCCGCGTGGCCATCAGCCCGGGGCTCGATCCGCGTCAGCCGCTCATCGATGCCGCCCACCGGCTCGGCATCCCGGTCATCGGCGAGATGACCCTGTTCGTCGAAGCCCTGCAAAGCCTTGGCGCGTGGGATCAGACCCGCGTCATCGCCATCACCGGCACCAACGGCAAGACCACCACCACCACCCTGGCCGGCGAGATGGTCAAGGCGGCGGGTGTCGATGGCGTGGTCGCCGGCAACATCAGCCCGGCTGCGCTGGACGTGCTGCTCGCCCGGCTCGATGCCGGCCAGCCGCTGCCGCAGATGTGGGTGCTCGAACTCTCCAGCTTCCAGCTCGAAACCCTGCCGCCGCTGGCTGCTGCGTCGGCCACGGTGCTCAATGTCACCGACGACCACCTCGACCGCTACGCCGGGCTCGACGAATACGCCGCCGCAAAGGCTGCCGTGTTCCACGGCGCGGGCGTGCAGGTGCTCAACCGCGAGGACGCCCGCGTCAAGGCCATGGCATTGTCGGGCCGTCGGGTGTTCACCTTCGGCATCGACGCGCCGGCCGGCGCCGACGATTTCGGCACGCTGCACGCCGACGACGGCGAATGGCTCGCCCGTGGCGCCGAAAAGCTCCTGCGCCGCGCCGACATGCAGCTCGCCGGCAGCCACAACGTGGCCAACGCGCTGGCGGCGCTGGCCCTGTGCGAAGCCGCCGGTCTGCCCCGCGCACCGCTGATCGCCGCCCTCAAGGCCTTCCGCGGTCTGCCGCACCGGGTCGAACCGGTGGCCGAGCGGGCCGACGGTGTCATCTACTACGACGACTCCAAGGGCACCAATGTGGGTGCCACCGTGGCGGCCCTCGAAGGCCTGCGCCGCAAGGTGGTGCTGATCGCCGGCGGTGATGGCAAGGGCCAGGATTTCTCGCCCCTGAAGGACGCCTTCGCCCGCTACGCCCGCGCCGTGGTGCTGATCGGCCGCGACGCCGCCACCATCCAGGCCGCGGTGGAGGGCTGTGGCGTGCCGCTGATCCACGCCGCCGACATGGACGCCGCCGTGCTCGAAGCCAACGCCCGCGCCCAGGCGGGCGACGTGGTGCTGCTCTCTCCGGCCTGCGCCAGCCTCGACATGTTCCGCAACTACGCCCACCGCGCCCAGGTCTTCATCGACGCGGTCAAGCGCCTGCCCGACGTCCGCCCCGTATGAAGCTCGCCGCCGCCATCTCCGGTTTTCTCGCCCGCCACGCGGAAGACAGCGCCGCGCCGGTGACGAGCCGCGCCGTCGGCCGTCTGATGCAGCCCCTCGGCCAGCCCCGCGAGCTCGACCCGTGGCTGATCTGGTCGGCGGCCGCGCTGCTCCTGCTGGGGCTGGTGATGGTCTTCTCCGCATCGATCGCCACCGCCGAAGGCAGCCGCATGTTCGGCCACCAGCCGGCCTACTTTCTGGTGCGGCACGCGGTCTTCCTGGCTATCGGTGTGATCGCGGGAGTGGTGGCCTTCCAGATTCCCATGCGTGCGTGGCAGGAGATGGCGCCGTGGCTGTTCATCGCCGGCGTGGTGCTGCTGCTCATCGTGCTGATCCCCCACGTGGGTCGTGACGTGAACGGCGCCCGCCGCTGGCTGCCGCTGGGCGTGGTGAATCTCCAGCCGTCCGAGCTGATGAAGCTGTTCGCCGCCCTCTACGCCGCCGACTACACCACCCGCAAGCTGCCGCTGATGGGCAGCTTCAAGCAGGGCTTCATGCCCATGGCCGGGGTGATCCTGTTCGTCGGCTTCCTGCTCCTTAAAGAGCCGGACTTCGGCGCCTTCGTGGTGATCACCGCCATCGCCTTCGGCGTGCTCTTCCTGGGTGGCATCAACGTGCGTCTGTTCGTGCTGCTGGCGGTCGTCGCGGCGATCGGCTTCGTGCTGCTGATTACCTTCTCCGAATACCGCCGCCAGCGCATCCTGGGTTTCATGGATCCGTGGCAGGACGCCTACGGCAAGGGCTACCAGCTGTCCCACGCGCTCATCGCCTTCGGGCGGGGCGAGTGGTTCGGGGTGGGCCTTGGCGGAAGCATCGAAAAGCTGTTCTACCTGCCCGAAGCCCATACCGACTTCCTGCTGGCGGTGATCGCCGAAGAGCTCGGTTTTGCCGGCGTGGTGGCGGTGGTGGTGATGTTCGCCATCCTGATCCAGCGCGCCTTCGCCATCGGCAAGCAGGCCGTCACGCTGGAGCGCACCTACGCCGCGCTGGTCGCCCAGGGCATCGGCATCTGGCTGGGCGTGCAGTCCTTCATCAACATGGGCGTGAACATGGGCCTGCTGCCCACCAAGGGCCTGACCCTTCCGCTGATGAGCTTTGGCGGTTCCGGCATTCTGGCCAACTGCGTCGCGCTGGCCATCCTGCTGCGGATCGATTGGGAAAACAGACAAATCATGCGCGGAGGCAGCGCATGATTTGTCTGTTTCGACGGAGCGTCGCAAGCTCGCTTGCGGCGACGCGGAGTCAAAATCTCGTGAAATGCGGAGGCAGCGCCTGATGCCCACGCTGATGGTCATGGCCGGCGGCACTGGCGGCCACATCTACCCTGGCCTCGCCGTCGCGGACGCCCTGCGCGATCGCGGCTGGAAGGTGGTGTGGATGGGCAATCCGGAAGGGATGGAAGCCCGCATCGTGCCGGCCAGCGGCTACGAAGTCGCCTGGGTGCGCTTTGCTGCTCTGCGTGGCAAGGGCCTGCTGCGCAAGCTGCTGCTGCCGCTCAACCTGCTGCGGGGCTTTGCCCAGGCTTTTGCCCAGATCCGCCGCGTGAAGCCCGATGTGGTGCTCGGGATGGGCGGCTACGTCACCTTTCCAGGCG
The DNA here is from genome assembly GCF_030161255.1 of Zoogloea oryzae. NCBI lineage: Bacteria > Pseudomonadati > Pseudomonadota > Betaproteobacteria > Rhodocyclales > Zoogloeaceae > Zoogloea > Zoogloea oryzae. The sequence goes on along the minus strand of NZ_BSPX01000042.1, from coordinate 23,497 downwards.
GGATGATGGCGTCCTTGCTTGGGCGTCCGGTGGTGGTGCATGAACAGAATTCCGTCGCCGGCCTCGCCAACAAGGTGCTGGCCGGCGTGGCCGATCGGGTCGTCACCGGCTTTCCCGATGTGCTGAAGAAAGGCGAGTGGCTGGGCAACCCGGTGCGCGCCGACATCACCGCCGTGGATCCGCCGACCGAGCGTTTCGCCGGCCGCACGGGCCCGCTGCGGGTGCTGGTGGTCGGTGGCAGCCTTGGCGCCGCGGCCCTCAACGAGACCGTGCCCCAGGCCCTGGCGCTGATCGATCCGGCAGAGCGGCCGCAGGTCACCCACCAGGCCGGCACCAAGCAGATCGACGCCCTGCGCGCGGGCTATCAGGCCGCCCATGTGGACGGCGAACTGCTGCCCTTCATCGACGACATGGCCGACCGCTACGCCGACGCCGATCTGGTGATCTGCCGGGCCGGCGCCCTCACGGTGGCCGAGCTCGCCGCTGCCGGTGTGGCCAGCGTGCTGGTGCCCTATCCCCACGCGGTGGACGACCACCAGACCGGCAATGCCCGTTTCCTCGCCGAGGCCGGCGGGGCGGTGCTGATGCCGCAAACCGAACTCACGCCGCAGCGCCTTGCCGCGCTGCTGCAGCAAATGAATCGCGAGCGCCTGCTGGCCATGGCGGTCAAGGCCCGCGGATGCGCCAAGCCGGACGCCACGGCCCGCGTCGCGGATGTCTGCGCCGGGCTCGCTGCTTAAAGGAATCGACGTGAAACACAAAGTCAAGAGCATCCACTTCGTCGGCATCGGTGGCGCCGGCATGAGCGGGATCGCCGAAGTGATGGTCAACCTGGGCTACAAGGTCAGCGGGTCGGATCTGGGCGACAACGCCGCCACCCGCCGCCTGAAGGCGCTCGGCGCCCGGGTGATCCAGGGGCACGCTGCCGAAAACGTGGACGACGCCGATGCGGTCGTCACCTCCACCGCCGTCAAGGGCGACAACCCGGAAGTGATCGCAGCCCGCGCGCGCCAGATCCCGGTGGTGCCCCGCGCCCAGATGCTGGCCGAGCTGATGCGCCTCAAGCAGGGCATCGCCATCGCCGGCACCCACGGCAAGACCACCACCACCTCGCTGGTCGCCAGCATCCTGGCCGAAGGCGGGCTCGACCCCACCTTCGTCATCGGCGGCAAGCTCAACGCCGCCGGTGCCAACGCGCGCCTGGGCAAGGGTGATTTCCTAGTGGCCGAGGCGGATGAATCCGACGCCTCCTTCCTGCTGCTGACGCCGGTGATCTCGGTCGTCACCAACATCGACGCCGACCACATGGAAACCTACGGGCACGATTTCGCGCGGCTCAAGCAGTCCTTCGTCGATTTCCTGCAGCACCTGCCTTTCTACGGCGTGGCCGTGCTGTGCGACGACGACAAGCACGTACGCTCGATCATGCCGCTCGTCTCGAAGCAGATCGTCCGCTACGGCTTCTCCGAATCCGCCAACGTGCGCGCCGAGAACATCCACGCCGAAGAAGGCCGGATGGTCTTCGACGTGGTGCGCGTCAATGGCACCACCAGCCGCCTGTCCGTCGTGCTCAACCTGCCCGGCCGCCACAACGTGCTGAACGCCCTCGCGGCGATCGCCGTGGCTACCGAGGTGGGTGTCTCCGACGAAGCCATCGTCAAGGCACTGGCCGAATTCAAGGGCGTCGGGCGCCGCTTCCAGCGCTACGGCGAGGTGGCGCTGCCCGCTGGCGGCACCGCCACCATCATCGACGACTACGGTCACCACCCGGTCGAGATGGCGGCCACCATCGCCGCCGCCCGCGGTGCCTTCCCCGACAAGCGCCTGGTGCTGGCCTTTCAGCCGCACCGCTTCACCCGCACGCGGGATTGCTTCGAGGACTTCGTGAAGGTGCTGTCCACCGTCGATGCGCTGCTGCTGGGCGAGGTCTATGCCGCCGGCGAAGCGCCGATCGTGGCAGCCGACGGCCGTTCGCTGGCCCGGGCGCTGCGTGTGGCAGGCAAGATCGAGCCGGTCTTCGTCGAGCACATCGAGGAGATGCCGGCGGCGATCCTCGCCGCGGCAAAGGATGGCGACGTGGTGATCACGATGGGCGCTGGCAGCATCGGCGCGGTGCCGGGCAAGCTGGTCAGTGGCGAGATTTGAATCAATGAATGCGGATGTGGTGACGGATGTGAAGAATCGATTTGGCAAGGTCGCGGTGCTGCTGGGCGGGACGTCCGCCGAGCGGGAGATTTCCCTGATGTCGGGCGGCGCCGTGCTGGCCGCGCTGCAGGCGGCCGGGGTCGATGCCCACGCCTTCGATCCGGCCGAGACCGATCTGCACATCCTCAAGGAACAGGGCTACGACCGCGCCTTCATCGCGCTGCACGGCCGCGGCGGCGAGGACGGCACCGTCCAGGGCGCCCTCGAGCTGATGGGTATCCCCTACACCGGCAGCGGCGTGATGGCCTCCGCCATCGCCATGGACAAGTGGCGCACCAAGCTGGTGTGGCTGGCGTCCGGCCTGCCCACCCCGCGCTTCGCGATCCTCGACGCGAATACCGATTGGGATGCCGTGGTCGCCGATCTGGGCCTGCCGATCTTCGTCAAGCCGGCCCACGAAGGCTCCAGCATGGGCGCCACCAAGGTCACCGAGGCCGGCCAGCTCAAGGCCGCCTGGGAGCTCGCCGCCAAGTTCGATTCGCTGGTGCTGGCCGAAGAGTTCGTCGCCGGTCAGGAACTCACCGCGCCCTTCCTGGGCGACCGGGCGCTGCCGCTGGTGCGCATCGTCGCCCCCGGCGGCAACTACGATTACCAGAACAAGTATTTCACCGACGACACCCAGTACTTCTGCCCGAGCGGCCTGCCGGAAGCTCAAGAGAAGGAAATCCAGGCGGCCATCGTGCGCTGCGCCAAGGTGCTGGGCTGCCGCGGCTGGGGCCGGGCCGACCTGATCCTGCGGGACGATGGCAGCTTCACCCTGCTCGAGATCAACACCGCGCCGGGCATGACCAACCACTCGCTGGTGCCCATGTCGGCACGGGTGGCGGGTTTGTCCTTCGAAGCCCTGTGCCTCGAGATCCTCTCCGGAGCCCGCCTTGGCTGACGAGCGCACCACCTCCAACGTCCCGCCCGAGCCCGGCGCCAAGCCGTCGGCCGGCAAGCGTGCGCGCGCGGCTGCGCGCCCGCAGCGGGAAGGCGGTGGCAACGGGCTGTGGGATCGTCCCCAGCTCCTCAACCTGATTTCGGACGTCCTGCTGGTGGTGGGCGCGGCCGGGCTCGGCTACGCCGCCGTGGCGTCGGTGTCGCGCCTGCCGATCTACCCCCTGAAGGAAGTCGTCGTCACCACGCCGCTGGCCCAGGTGACCACCGCCCAGCTCGAATACGCAGCCCGCTCGTCCCTGCGCGGCAACTTCTTCACTGTGGATCTGGACGACGTGCGTGGCGCCTTCGAGAAGCTGCCGTGGGTGCGTCGTGCCGACGTGCGCCGCAAGTGGCCGGGCGGCATCGAGGTGCGCCTCGAAGAGCACGTGGCTTCGGCCTACTGGCGCGTCGGCGAGACGGGCGACATGCGCCTCGTCAATCGCTACGGCGAAGTCTTCACCGCCGCCAGCAACGCGAAGATGCCGGTCTTCAGCGGGCCGGAAGGTTCGTCCGGCGTGCTCCTCGCCAAGTTCGACGAGTTCTCGAGCAAGCTCGGCCCCCTGGGCAAACAGCTGGTGGGCGTTTCCCTGTCGGCCCGCGAGGCCTGGCAGCTGAAGATGGAAGACGGCCTCACCATCGAACTCGGTCACGATCAGGCCAAGGCGCCGATCGACGAGCGACTGGCGCGCTTCGTGGGTTACTACCCCAAGGCCAAGAGCCGACTGAACATGAATGTTGCGGTGGTGGATCTCCGCTACCCCAGTGGTTTTGCCCTCCGGCCGATCGCCTCCGCCGAGCCGACGGGCAAGCAAGACAGCAAAAAAGGGAAGTGATGAGCAAAGAATACAAGGAACTGATCGTCGGCCTCGACATCGGCACCTCGAAGATCACCTGCGTGGTGGCCGAGCTGAAGTCGGACGGCCGCATGGAGGTGATCGGGCTGGGCTCGCAGCCGTCGTCGGGTCTGAAGAAGGGCGTCGTGGTCAACATCGAGGCCACCGTGGACGCGATCTCCAAGGTCATCCAGGAAGTCGAGCTGATGGCCGAGTGCAAGATCCGCGACGTCTACACCGGTATCGCCGGCAGTCACATCCGCAGCTTCAACTCCAACGGCATGGTGGCGATCAAGGACAAGGAAGTCTCGCCGCTCGACGTGGAGCGCGTGATCGAAACCGCCCGCGCCATGCCGCTGCCGGCCGACCAGCAGATCCTGCACATCCTGACCCAGGAATTCGTGATCGACGGCCAGGACGGCGTGCGCGAGCCCATCGGCATGAGCGGCGTGCGCCTCGAAGTGAAGGTGCACATCGTCACCGGCGCCGTGTCGGCGGCCCAGAACATCGTCAAGTGCGTGCGCCGCTGCGGCCTTGAGGTCCTCGATCTGGTGCTCCAGCCGCTGGCCTCCAGCTACGCCACCCTCTCGGAAGACGAGAAGGAACTGGGCGTGTGTCTGGTGGATGTGGGCGGTGGCACCACCGACCTCGCCGTGTTCACCCAGGGCGCGATCCGTCACACCGCGGTGATCCCCATCGCCGGCGATCAGGTGACCAACGACATCGCCGTGGCCCTGCGCACCCCGACCGCCGACGCCGAGGAAATCAAGATTCGCCACGGCGTGGCCATGCACACCCTGGCCGACGCCTCCGAGATGATCGAAGTGCCCGGCGTGGGCGATCGCCCCCCGCGCAAGCTCTCCCGTCAGGCCCTGGCCGACGTGATCGAGCCGCGGGTGTGCGAGCTTTACGAGCTGGTCCAGGCTGAACTGCGCCGCAGCGGTTACGAAGAGCTGCTGTCGTCCGGCATCGTGCTCTCAGGCGGCGCCGCCGTGATGCAGGGCATGGTCGAGCTGGGTGAGGACGTCTTCCACATGCCGGTGCGCATCGGTTATCCGAAGTACGAGGGCCCCCTCGCCGATGTGGTCTGCGAGCCCCGCTACGCCAACGCGATGGGCCTCGTGATGGAAGGTGCAGCCCAGAAGCGACGCGGCATCCAGGCCCGCCAGACGCGCAATGTGGGGCAGGTTTTTTCGAGGATGCGTTCGTGGTTCGAGCGTAATTTCTGATGGTGGAGAAAGTCGCTCCGGCGACATGAATCCGAACTAACTTTGATGTGCAACGCCCCCTTATTTAGTTGTAAAATTTGCGGTTAATACTAAATACGGATTGGTTGCACGTCGGCAATATCAAGTGCAGTTTCTCTTGGAGGCGAGTTAAATGTTTGAAATTGTTGAAAAGGCATCCGGCGGCACCAATATCAAGGTGATCGGCGTCGGCGGCGCCGGCGGCAACGCCGTGGATCACATGATCCGCGAGGGCGTGCAAGGCGTCGACTTCATCACCGCCAACACCGATGCGCAGGCGCTGTCCCGCTGCCTGTCGCCTACCAAGGTGCAGCTCGGCAAGACCGGCCTCGGTGCCGGCTCCAAGCCGGAAGCCGGCCGCGCAGCCGCCCAGGAATCCCGTGACGCCATCGCGGCCGCCCTCGACGGCGCCCACATGTGCTTCATCACCGCCGGCATGGGCGGTGGCACGGGCACTGGCGCTGCCCCCGTGGTAGCCGAGATCGCCAAGGAAATGGGCATCCTGACCGTCGCCGTGGTCACCAAGCCTTTCGACTTCGAGAACCGCATCCGCGTCGCCGAGAGCGGCGTCGAGGAACTCTCCAAGCAGGTCGACTCCCTGATCGTCGTGCTCAACGACAAGCTGCTCGAAGTCTATGGCGACGACGCCGGTTTCGAAGACTGCTTCCGTTCCGCCGACAACGTGCTGACCAGCGCCGTCGGTGGCATCGCCGAAATCATCAACGTGCCGGGCCTCGTCAACGTCGACTTCCAGGACGTGCGCACCGCGATGGCCGAGATGGGCCGCGCGATGATGGGCTCCGCCCAGGCTTCCGGCCTCGACCGCGCCCGCATCGCCGCCGAACAGGCCGCCGTGTCGCCGCTGCTCGAAGGCACCGAACTCTCCGGCGCCCGCTGCGTGCTGGTGAATATCACCGCCAGCCGTTCGCTGAAGATGGCCGAAGTCCGCGATGCCGTGCGCACCGTCCAGGCCTTCGCCGCCAAGGAAGCCTTCGTCAAGTACGGCACCGTCTTCGACGAGAGCATGGAAGACCGCATCCGCGTGACCGTGGTCGCCACCGGCCTGGGCGCTGTCCGTGCCGCCGCCATGCCGCGCAAGATGGAAGTGATCCGTACCGGTACCGACAACATTGGTATGGAAGTGGATTACGGCAACCTGGAGCTGCCGGCGGTGATCCGTCGCACCTCCCGCACCACCGTTGAAGCCATGAGCGCCAACGGCATGTCTACCCTGGACATTCCGGCCTTCCTGCGCAAGCAGGCGGACTGATCGCCCAGGGGCCGCTTCGGTGGCTCGAACAAACGCGCAGCCGGACGTCGCCTCCGTTCGCTGCGCGTTTGTCGTTTGCAGGCAACACGGGATACGCCTTGCTGCGGTGCAGCAGGGGCTTATGTTAAAATTCAATTACTTGAATCAGGATCCCGGCCATGTTGAAGCAGCGCACCCTTAAAACAGTCGTCACCGCCACCGGCGTCGGCCTGCACAGCGGCAACAAGGTCACGCTCACCCTGCGCCCGGCGGCGCCCGATACCGGCATCGTCTTTCATCGCGTCGATCTCGACCCGGTGGTCGATCTGCCGGCCGATCCCTACGCCGTCTGCGACACCCGCATGTGCTCCGGCCTGCAGCGCGAAGGCGCCAAGGTCAATACCGTCGAGCACCTCATGTCGGCCCTCGCCGGGCTGGGCGTCGATAACGCCCACATCGACGTGGATGCGGCGGAAATCCCGATTCTCGACGGCAGCGCCGGCCCCTTCGTGTTCCTGATCCAGTCCGCCGGCATCGAGGAACAAAAGGCGCCCAAGCGCTTCCTGCGCGTCAAGAAGCCGGTCGAGTACGTCGAGGGCGACAAGTGGGTTCGGCTTGAGCCCCACGACGGCTTCAAGCTGAGCTTCTCCATCGTCTTCAATCATCCGGCCATCGACAGCACCGGTACCTCGGTCACCGTCGATTTCGCCGATCACTCCTATGTGCGCGAGGTTTCCCGCGCCCGCACCTTCGGCTTCATGCAGGACGTCGAGTTCATGCGCGCCAACGGCCTTGGTCTCGGCGGCAGCCTCGACAACGCGATCGTGATGGACGAGTACCGCGTGCTCAACGCCGACGGCCTGCGCTACGCCGACGAGTTCGTGAAGCACAAGGTGCTCGACGCGATCGGCGACCTCTACCTCGCTGGCCATCCGCTGCTGGCGTCCTACAGCGCCTACAAGGCCGGGCACGCCCTCAACAACCAGATCCTCCGCGTGCTGCTGGAAGACAAGACCGCCTGGGACATCGTCACCTTCGAGGAAGACGCGACCACCCCGCCGGCGGTCGCCCAGCTCTTCGACCTGGCCCTCGGCTGAGGCCAGGCCGTGCTGCTCCTGCGGATTCTCGCCGTGCTGGTCGGAATCGGTATCGGCGCTTCGGTCTTTGCCTACTTCTTCACCCGCGAACCGCGTTACCTGGCGCTGGCGTGGAAGCTCTTCCGCTGGGCGATCATCATGGCGTTGGTGTTCTTTGCGCTGTTGATCCTCGAGCGGGTGCTTGTTCCCTTCGTCTAGCCGGCGCTCTTCACGAAGCGCTTCAGTGCCTTGGCGAGCGGCGAATCGGCCGGCAGGCTGGCCGCCAGATTGCCCAGGCCGCTGCGGGTCGACTCGCTCACGTGGCGGTCGGGGGGCGGCGGTGCGGGCGGGCGGTATTCCGGCACCGCGACCTTCACCTTGATGTCCCGTAGGATCACACCTGATCGGGCGAAGTCGGCCAGCAGGCTCGGCACCGCCTGGCGCAGCTTGACGGCCAGGCCGGCGCTTTCCACGTGGATCACCAGATCCTCGCCCTTCAGGTTGGCCACCTTGCAGGCGGCGGCCATGTAGTCGGGGAGGAGGTCGGCAAGCTGGCGTTGCAGGCGCAACAGTCGGGCTGCGTGGGCCTGGAGGCGGGCGAGGCTGTCGCCGCTGCCGAGATACGTGTCGATCGGGTTGGTCTTGGCCATCGGGGCTTGGAATTCTGGGAAGCGCCCCCATCCTAGGGGCAAGCCTTTCCGCGGACAAGAGTGAGCGGCGTCTTGTCCTGCGTCACGGTCGTGTCCGGACGACATGATAGAATCCGCCCTTTGCCGCGTTTTCCCTTCCAAATCAAATGATCGCAGGCCTTCTCAAGAAAATTTTCGGCAGCCGCAACGACCGCCTGATCCGCCAGTACAGCCAGACGGTGCGCACCATCAACGCCCTCGAGCCGAAGATTCAGGCCCTGACCGACGAGGAACTGCGCGGCAAGACGGATGAGTTCCGTCAGCGCGTCGCCAAGGGCGAAAGCCTCGACGACCTGCTTCCCGAAGCCTTTGCGGTGGTCCGCGAAGCCGGCAAGCGGGTGCACGGCATGCGCCACTTCGACATGCAGATGGTGGGCGGCATGGTGCTTCACGCCGGCAAGATCGCCGAAATGCGCACCGGCGAAGGCAAGACCCTCACCGCCACGCTGCCGGTGTATCTCAATGCGCTGTCCGGCAAGGGCGTGCATGTCATCACCGTCAATGATTACCTGGCCAGCCGCGACTCGGACTGGATGGGGCGCATCTACCGTTTCCTGGGACTCACAGTGGGCTGCAACCTGTCGCAGATGCCCCACGACCAGAAAAAGGCGGCCTACGAAGCGGACATCACCTACGGCACCAACAACGAGTTCGGCTTCGACTACCTGCGCGACAACATGGTGTACGACGTGGCCGAGCGGGTTCAGCGCGGCCTCAACTACGCCATCGTCGATGAAGTGGATTCGATCCTCATCGATGAGGCCCGCACGCCGCTGATCATCTCCGGCCAGGCCGAGGATCACACCGAACTCTACGTCCGCATGAACGCCGTGCCGACTCTCCTGACCCGTCAGGAAGGCGAGGGCGAGAACATCACCACGCCGGGCGACTACACCGTCGACCTCAAGGCCCACTCGGTGCTCCTCACCGAACAAGGCCACGAGCACGCCGAAGAGATCCTCGGCAACCTGGGCCTGCTGCCCGAAGGGGCCAGCCTGTACGACCCGGGCAACATCCTGCTGATCCACCACCTGTACGCCGCCCTGCGGGCCCACGCGCTGTATCACAAGGATCAGCATTACGTGGTGCAGAACGGCGAAGTGGTGATCGTCGATGAATTCACCGGCCGCCTGATGGCCGGCCGTCGCTGGTCCGAAGGCCTGCATCAGGCCGTCGAGGCCAAGGAAGGCGTGAAGATCCAGGCCGAGAACCAGACCCTCGCCTCGATCACCTTCCAGAACTACTTCCGCATGTACGGCAAGCTCGCCGGCATGACCGGTACCGCCGACACCGAAGCCTACGAATTCCACCAGATCTACGGCCTCGAAACCGTCGTCGTGCCCACCACCCGTCCGATGATCCGCAAGGACCAGAACGACAAGGTGTACCGCACGATGAAGGAAAAGCACGACGCCATCACCGCCGACATCAAGGACTGCGTGCAGCGCGGCCAGCCGGTGCTGGTGGGCACCACCTCCATCGAGAACTCCGAGCTGCTGTCCGACATGCTGACGGCCGCCAAGCTGCCCCACAACGTGCTCAACGCCAAGCAGCACGCCCGTGAGGCCGAGATCGTCGCTGAAGCCGGTCGTCCGGGCGTCATCACCATTGCCACCAACATGGCCGGTCGTGGTACCGACATCGTGCTGGGCGGCAACGTCGAGAAGCCCGTCTCGCTGATCCGCGAGGACGAAAGCCTGTCCGACGCCGAGAAGGAAGCCCAGATCACGAAGCTGCGCGAGGAGTGGAAGGTCCGCCACGAGCAGGTGCTGCAGGCCGGCGGCCTGAAGATCATCGGCACCGAGCGCCACGAATCCCGCCGTATCGACAACCAGCTGCGCGGCCGTTCCGGCCGTCAGGGCGATCCGGGCGAGAGCCGCTTCTACCTCTCCCTCGAAGATCCGCTGATGAAGATCTTCGCCGGCGAGCGGCTCAACGCCATCATGGTCCGCCTCAAGATGCCCGAAGGCGAGGCCATCGAAGCCGGCATGGTGACGCGCTCCCTCGAAACCGCCCAGCGCAAGGTCGAGCAGCGCAACTTCGACATCCGCAAGCAGCTGCTCGAGTACGACGACGTCTCCAACGACCAGCGCAAGGTGATCTACCAGCAGCGCAACGAGCTGCTCGAAACCACCGACATCACCGAAACCATCACCGCGATGCGCGAGGGGGTGCTCCACGACGTGTTCCGCATCTACGTGCCGGTGGATTCCGTTGAAGAGCAGTGGGACATCCCGGGCCTCGAGCTGGCCCTCGAATCCGACTACCAGCTCAAGCTGCCGGTGGGCGAATGGATCAAGGCCGATCCGTCCATCAGCGACGACGACATCCTGTCGCGCCTGCTGGACGCCGCCGCCCAGGCCTACGCCGACAAGGTTGCTCTGGTGGACCCCACCGCCTGGCATGGCTTCGAGCGCAACGTGATGCTGCAGAGCCTCGACACCCACTGGCGCGAGCACCTGTCGGCGCTGGATCATCTGCGTCAGGGCATCCACCTGCGCGGCTACGCCCAGAAGAACCCCAAGCAGGAATACAAGCGCGAAGCCTTCGAGCTCTTCGAGAACCTCCTGCAGGTGGTGCGCACCGAAGTCACCAAGCTGCTGATGACCGTCCAGATCCGTTCCGAAGCGCAGATCGAGGAAGCTGAAATGACGCCGGCGCTGGAAAACGTCCAGTACCACCACGCCGACTACGACGAAGCCCTGGCCACCGCCAACCCGGATCGCGACGTCAATCAGCCGGAGACCAATCTGGCACCGAAGGTCGGCCGCAACGACCCGTGTCCCTGCGGTTCCGGCAAGAAGTACAAGCACTGCCACGGCAAGCTCTCCTGAAAAGGGCCGGCTAACCTGCTGCGCCCGCCGATCTCGGGACTCCGGTACTCGCTGTACTCAAGTACAGCTCCGTTCCTCCTCCCGACCTCGGCGCGCTCGCGACGGTTATCCGACCCTTTTCGGTGAGGTGCCAGTGCTGAGCAAGGCCCGCTTTCGAGCGGGCCTTGTGCGTTGACGGCGCCTCAAGCTGCAACGTCGCCTGCCGTTATCGGCGAGAGGTGACGACATGACTTCCACGAGCTCTGGCCCTTCTGATCTGACCGAATGGATCGCCCGCATCCGGGGGCGCGACATGCCGGTGTTTGCCCGCACGGTGGATGCGCTACGGCGGATCATCGTTGACGACCGGGCATCCGCGTCGGCGCTGGCGCAGGTCATCCTGAAGGATGCGCCGATGACCACCAAGGTGCTGCGGCTTGCCAACAGTGCCTATTTCAATCACGCCAACCAAGGCATCAACACCGTCTCGCGGGCCATCGTTGTGCTCGGTTTCGACCCCGTGGCCCAGCTGGCCCTGTCGGTTGCGTTGATCGACGCGCTGCTGGGGGGCAGCGTACGCAGTAGGGTCAATCTCGAGATGGCGCGCAGCTTCCACGCGGCGGTCCAGGCCCGCTGGGCGATCCAGCGGCGGGGAGAACAGCAGGGCGAGGAAGTGTTCATCGCCGCGCTGCTGTCCCGGGTGGGCGAGATGGCGTTCTGGTGTTTCGGCGGCGATCAGGCCCAGGCGCTGGAGCGCTGCATGAGCCAGGGCGGCGTGCGCGAGGAAGAGGCCCAGCAGGTGGTGCTGGGCTTCTCGCTGCGGCATCTCTCTGCCGGATTGGTGCGTGAATGGAAGCTCGGTTCCCTCGCGGCTGCGGCCATCGAGGGTGACGCCCGCAGCCGTGGCCCCGAACGGGCAGTGGCGATCGGCGACCGGCTGGCCCGTGCGGCCGAGGATGGCTGGGACTCGGTCGCTGCGCGGCGGGCCATCCGCGAGGCGGCGGACTATCTCGGGCTGCCGGTTTCGGTGGTGAGCGCCGAGATCATCGCCAATGCCGGCGAGGCGGCGCGGGTGGCGGCCTTCTTCGGTGCCCCCGAAGCCGGTCGCGCGATCCCGCGAGCCGAAGCACCCTTGCCCGAACCCGAGCCGCCGGCACCGCCAGCCGCACCGGACGCCAGCCTGCAGCTGCGCATCCTGCAGGACCTGGCCGCCATGAGCCTGGAGCGGGCCGCCATCGCCGATATCCTGCAGTTGGTCGCTGAAGGCGTGATGCGTGGCGTCGGCTGCGAGCGGGTGGTGGTGGCGCTGCTCACGCCAGACCGCCTGCACCTGCAGGGCAAGATGGGGCTGGGCCATGGTGGCGAAGCCCTGTGCGCGCGTTTCGCGTTTCCGATGGATGGCGATCCGGACGACGTGGTCGACGATGCCATCGACAGTGGCAAGGCGTGCTGGGTCAATCCGGCCCGCGTCGAGCGTGGCGGCACCGAGCGGCTGCAGGCGGTCACGGCCAGCGACTCGGGTTTTGTGGTGCCTTTTGGGTCGGCGACGCGGCGGATCGGCGTGCTCTATGCCGACCGCAATGGCCGCGCGCTGGATGAGGAGAGCTGGCGCGCTGTCCAGCATTTCGCCCTGCAGGCCAGCCTTGCGGTGGCCTTGTGCGCCGCCGAGGGTGTGCCGAGCTGATGTGCAGGTGTCCCGGTAACGACTCCCGGATTATCATGGCGTTCTTTTGCCAATCGGCGCCTGTTCCTGGAGTCTTTCATGCCCGTCCTGCTTTCCCCCCCTGAAGCCGCTGCCCTGTTTCCCGTGCCCGGTGTCCGCCTTGGCGTCACCGAGGCGGGGGTGCGCAAGGTCAATCGCAAGGATCTCACGCTGATCGAACTGGCGCCGGGCGCCCGCGTGGCCGGGGTGTTCACCCAGAACCGCTTCTGCGCGGCACCGGTGCAGGTGTGCAAGGCCCATCTGCCGGCCGGCGAGATCCGCGCGCTGGTGATCAACACCGGCGTGGCCAACGCCGGCACCGGCGAGCCCGGCCTCGCTGCCGCCCGCGCCACCTGCGAGGCCGTTGCCGGCCAGCTGGGCATCGCCGCCAGTCAGGTGCTGCCGTTCTCCACCGGCGTGATCCTCGAACCGCTGCCGGTGGAACGCATCGTCGCCGGCCTGCCGGCCGCCAAGGCAGCCCTCAAGGCCGACGGCTGGTTCGACGCCGCCCACGGCATCATGACCACCGACACCATTCCCAAGGCCGTGTCGCGCCAGGTGCAGATCGGTGGCAAGACCATCACCCTCACCGGCATCTCCAAGGGCGCCGGGATGATCAAGCCGAACATGGCGACCATGCTCGGCTTCCTCGCCACCGACGCCGACGTGGCCCAGCCGGTGCTGGACGCGCTGCTGAAGGAAGTTGCCGACCTGAGCTTCAACAGCATCACCGTCGACGGTGACACCTCCACCAACGACAGCTACATCCTCATCGCCACCGGCCAGGCCGGCAACGCGACCATCGCCGATACCGCATCCGCCGACTACGTTGCCTTCCGCCAGGCCGTGCTGGACGTGTCGATCCTGCTCGCTCAAGCCATCGTCCGCGACGGCGAGGGTGCCACCAAGTTCATCACCCTGCAGATCGAGGGCGGCAAGACCCGCGAGGAATGCCGCAAGGTCGGCTACGCCATCGGCCATTCGCCGCTGGTGAAGACCGCGTTCTTTGCGTCCGACCCCAACCTGGGCCGCATCCTGGCTGCCATCGGCTACGCCGGCATCGACGATCTGGACGTGTCGCAGCTGCGCGTGTGGCTCGGCAGCAACGGCGAGGAAGTGCTGGTGGCCGAGAAGGGCGGGCGTGCCGAGAGTTATCGCGAGGAAGCCGGCGCCCGCGTGATGGCGGCGGCGGAGATCACCGTGCGCGTGGACCTTGCCCGCGGCGACGCGGCGGCCACCCTGTGGAGCTGCGATTTCTCCTACGACTACGTGAAGATCAACGCCGACTACCGGTCGTAAGCCGGCGCGGCGGCCCGGTTTGGGCTGCCAATGAGAAACGGGGCGGATCGAAAGATCACGCCCCGTTTTTCATGGCCAGGCCTGGTGTTCAGATGTTCTGGCGCAGGGCATCGACCACCTGCATCCGCGTCACCTTGTACGCCGGCACGATGGAAGCCAGCACCGTCGCTACGAAGCCCACCAGCGCCGAGGTGACAAGGGTGAGCGGCACGATCCGGATGTAGGCGGTGTAGCCCAGGTTGGCGTTGGGCGGCGGCGGCATCGGAATGCCGATGGCAGAGATCGTCAGCGCCGCGGTGATGCCCAGCAGCACGCCGAGCACCGCGCCGGTGAGGCCGAGGAAGGCGCTTTCGAGGATCACCATCTTGACGATGTCGCGGGACTGGTTGCCCAGCGCCTGCATCGTGCCGAACTCACCCTGGCGTTCGAAGACGCTCATGTTGACGCTGTTGGCCACCGACAGCAGCACCATCAGCAGGATGATGAACTGCAGCACGCCAAACTGGCGGTCGTAGAGCTGCACGGCCTTGTCGTAGAAGTCGGACAGGGAATTCCAGGTGCGCACATCGAGCTGGTTGCCGAGCTCGCTCACCAGTTTTGCATGGACGGCGTCGGTGTCTTCCGTCTTGTGGAGCGCGACCACCAGCAGGTTGGCGCCCTTGGTCTGGAGGAGCTCCTGGGCGGCATCGAGGGGGATGCGTACCGCGCGGGCGTCGAAATCCTTCGAGAAGCTCTGGAACACGCCGACTACCTCGAAATCCATGGTGTTCATCGCGCCCTCGGCGGCGTTGAGCACCAGCGTCACCCGGTCGCCGGGCACGAGGCCGAGGGTCTTGGCCACGCCCTGGCCGAGGAGGATGCCGTCCCGATCGGCCTTGGCCAGCTGGCGGCCTGCGGCGATGGTGATGAAGCTGCCGAGCTTGGCCTCCTTGTCGGGCTCGACGCCCTCACCGATGATCGCCAGATCGCGCTTGCCGTTGTTGAGCAGGCCCGAGAAGTACAGGCGGCTCATCACGGCGTCCACCTCGGGGTGTTTTGCGATGCCGGCGGCGAGCTTCTCGGGCTGTTCGATCAGGAAGCGCTCGGGCGAGCGGGTGCCCTTCTCGAGGAAATCCTTCTTGAAGACCTGCAGGTGGCCGGTCTGGGAGTGGATGATGGCTTCGCCGAGCTGGATGAAGATGTCCTGCACGAAGCCGCCGGCGAGGATCAGGCCGGTGACGCCGAAGATGATTGCGGCGAGGGTCATTCCGCTGCGGACTTTCTGGCGGAGCGTGTTCCGGAGGGCGAGCTTCAGGAGCATGGGATTTTCTCAGCGCTGGTGACGCAGGGCGTCGACGATGTTCATGCGGGAAGCCTTCCAGGCCGGCAGGATGCTGGCGACCAGGGTGGTCAGCAGGGCGAGGGCAAGGCCTTCGGCGACCAGCCCGGGGGTGATCAGGATCTGCCCGATGTAACCGCGCGCCATACCGGGCGGCGGCGGCATCGGAATGCCCACGGCCGAGATGCCGCCGGCCACGATGACGCCCAGCAGTACGCCCAGGAGCCCGCCGATGAGGCCCAGCATCACCCCTTCGATGATGAACATGCGCAGCACGCCCGAGCGTCGGATGCCCAGCGCCATGATTGTGCCGATCTCGCCGGTGCGCTCGATGACCGCCATCGACAGGGTGTTGGAGATGGACAGTACGATGATCAGCGCGATCAGGATCTTGACCACGCCCACCTGGCGGGTGAACAGCACGACAGTCTTCTTGTAGAAGTCGGCGAGTTCGTGCCACGGGATGAACTCGAAATCCTTGGCGGATGTCTGGGCGCGAGCCTGGGCGACGAAGGCGTCGGTGTCGTCGGTCTTGTCGAGCAGGACGACCCAGCTCGTCGGCCCCTTGGCGCGGGAGAGCGTCTGGGCGACGGGGAGCGGCACCCGCAGGAAGGTGTCGTCGTAGGCTTTGGTGATGGTGGCAAAGATGCCGCGCACCCGGCACTCGACGGCGTTGAGGGTGCCCTTGGAGGTGGTGGCCAGGAGCACCACCGTGTCGCCCACCTTCACGCCCATGTTGGCAGCCAGGCCTTCGCCGAGAATGATGCCGTTGGGCTCGGTTGAAGAGAGGGCCTCGCCGGAGATGATCTGCAGCGCCCGGCTGAGGTCGCCTTCCTTGTCCGGATCAACGCCTTCGCCGGAGAAGGAGATGGTGGAATCGTCGTGACTGGCCAGCCCGGTGAACACCAGCCGTGGCGTGATCACGCGGACGCCAGGCGTCTTGGCGAGATCGTTATAGACGGCGTCGGCGCCCGACAGCAGGTAGGCGTACGGGTCGGCGAGGCCCTTGTCGAAGAAGCCGGGCCGGACGATCTGCACGTGCCCCAGCTGCGAGCGGATCGTGGCTTCACGCATGTCTTTCAGGATCCACTGGATGAATCCGCCTGCCAGCAGAAAGGCCATCACGCCGCCGACGATGGTGACAAGCGCGAAAAGCGCCCGACGCCGCTGGCGGACGATGTTTCGGAATGCCTGGGTGACGTCGCGGAAATAGAGATCGATCGACATGAGGCGCACGCGGGGAGTTGCTCGGAAATGCTCGCGGGAAGAGACGTATGGTCGCTTGGAAAGCCAGCAGGGGCAAGTGTTTGATTATTCCAGGTGACAGCGGGCGGGCTGCCACGCCGGGTGAGCCGGAACAAGGGGGAAGATGCAAATGAAAAGCCCGCCACTCTGGGAGTGACGGGCTTGAGTACCGCAAGACTGCTTTCAGTCGATCACCCGAAGGTGATCAACCTGGGCGGGTCTTAGGCCGACTTGCGACGGCGCAGAGCGGCAAGGCCGGTCAGGCCGAGGCCAGCCAGAGCCATGGAGGTGGGCTCCGGAACTTCCAGGCCGAACTGGCCGCCGTTACGGATCACCAGGTCGGTGGTGCCGTTGTTGGAGATCGAGGCGACATCCGGGTTGAAGGCGGTGTTGTAGATGCCGGTCAGGGTCGCGTTTTCAGCGGCGGACCAGGTGTTGGTGACGCTGGCGTTGGTGGTGGCGAAACCGAAGGTCAGGCCATCGGCAACCTTCAGGGACAGGTCGTTCATGGCGCCGTCGAAGAAGTAGCCGGAAGCCATGCTGGTGGCCTTGAAGATCAGGCTGAACACGCCGTTCGGCAGCACGGTGCCGACATCAACAGCGCCGTTGCCCAGGATCAGGTCGAACGAAGCGATGTTGGTGGCGCCGCTGAAAACGTTCAGGGAGCCGGTGGTGAAGGCCAGAGCGCCGGTGGCGGTGGAGCCGTTGCCAACGCCAACGAATTCGCTACGCAGACCGGTGGTCAGGAAGGAAGAGCCGCCGTCAGCGGAGGCGGTGTTGAAGTTGCCAGCTTCGTTGAAGCTGAAGGTGGTGGCGCTGGTCATGGTGTTGTGCACGTAGGCCTTGCCCAGCAGGTCAAGGTATTCGGCAACCAGGGTGGCGTCAGCGGTGCCGCCGACGGCGCCGTTGGCGTCCATGTACCAGTTGGTCAGGCCGGCGTTGGCGCTGCCAGCAGCGGACAGGGCGGCAACGGTGGCCAGGGCGGTGAGGGTCTGCTTGAAGGTTTTCACTTATTTAATCTCCTGAGTAATCGGGGCCACTGTAGCCCTTTCTTTTCATAAGCAATCGGTGTGCCAGTTTTTTGCGATTTTTTAAAGTTATGATTTTGTGTAGGTTTTTTTCAGTTGGGGAACTTCGTCAGAGTCTCGCTGAAACAGGTGTAAAAATTGTCGACACATTTTCTGGCGATCGGGTGGGCGATGACGTTGAGTTGTTGATTTTTCTGGAAAAGTGCGCAAATTGGGTAGTGTGAAATATGTCTCAAGCGGGTGGTTGCAGCCCTAGCCAAGTCGCTTCGCAGTCGGCTTTGACTATGGTATGGGCATCGGTCGTGGGGCGAGCCAGCACGCAGTGGAGCGGAAGAAACAAGCCGTTATTGGTGGCCTCCAGTCGCTTGAGCAATGCCAGGAGGCGAGCCTCGTGAGGAACACTGCCGTCCAGCCGGACCGTCGAGAGGCCGAGCAGCGGGGCGTCGTCGAGGGGCTGGAGCGGGGACAGGGTGTAATGAAGATCGGAAAGGCCTGTTTCGGCCAGGGCTGCGTCGATCCCGCCCATCAACTGTAGACGCGGCACCGATGACTTCAAGCCCAGCCGATCGAGTTCGGCCTGTTGCCGGAGGGCGAGGCGGGCGTCGGCCGCTTCCTTGAGGGTTTCTTCGTGCTGGCGGTGGATGCCGCTCAGCCGGAGGGTGAGGTCGTTAAGCGTGGCGTCGGCGTCGCGGCGGAGCTGATTGGTGGCAACGGCCAGCCCCATCGAGACGGCCAGTGCGGCGAGGCAGGCGAGCAGGGGCTTGCGCAGGACGGCGGGGATTGGCGTCGGTCTGTGGGCTGTCATGGCGCGCTGGGCGGGAAGTCGATCCGCACTACGAGGGGCTGGCGCTGCTTGGCGTCTGCTGCCGGGGTGCCCGTGGGGTCGATGGTTGCGGTGGCCTGGGTTGTTGTCTGCAGGGTGGCTGCGAAGGTCTCGGCCAGGGTGTTGGCGCCCTGGATGGGCAGGTTGATGTGCAGCCGAATCGTGAGGGCCGGGTCGGGATCGGTCGGGTTGAGCGTCCATTCCAGGCGATCCAGTTCGATCTGCGGATGTTGGTCGAAGGCGCGGGACACGGCGTTCAGCCGGGTGTCGATGTCGGCGGCGGCATGAAGCCGGACGGCCCGGGCGTGGGTGGCGTGGATTGCGGCGGGCGGGTGGGGCGTTGGCGGGATGGCGGCGCGGGCCTGGTCGAGGAGGCGCTGGGCGTCGGTGATCTGGGTGCGGAGTTGGGTGCTCTGGGCGTCGCTTTCCTGGCTTGCCATGTAGTTGGCGGCGCCCAGCGCGAAGCTGGCGCCGACGACGAGGGCGGTGCCGAGGATGGCGGCTTGACCGATGCGCGCGATGCGCTGTGCGCGCCCCAGCGCCGGGACATGGATGGCCGGCAGGCGAGGGGCGCGGGCCAGCAGTTGGATGAGCAGCGGCAGGCTGTCTGATCCGATGGGCGGTGGTGCGCCGCAGTTGTGGGCGAGTGCCACGAGATCGACGCAGTCGATACCGTCGGGGGCGTTGTTGCGGATGGTGGCGTGATGGTCGGGATGGGCGAGCACCCGGATCTGCGGGGGCATGTCATGGCCGAGGATGCGCTGGGCGTGCAGGTACTGGCGGGTGCGCTGGATCTCGGGGTGGCAGCTTGCCCACGGATCGGCGCCGGCGGGGGTGAGGCGGCTGAACCGGAGCTTGCCGTCGGAGTAGCACGAGACCCGCAGCCCGGCTGGGCCGAGGCTGGCGAGCAGTTGCGGTGCGTCGGGGGCGTATGCGGCCGGCGGCAGGTGTGCGAGCAGGGCCATGCCGACGAACGGTATCGAGTGAGCGCTGGTGACGATTGATCCGGCGTGGGTCAGGGCGTCGAACCAGGGGCGGAGGCTTTCGGGGCGCGTGAGCGCGGCGAGCAGTACGGACTCTTCCGGTTTCGACGTATTGCGTGTGCCGAGGGACAGGCGGGTGACGTGGGTTACGCCGGCGCCCAGGCGTTCCTGGCGGCGGGCCAGCAGACGCAGGCGGTCGCGGCCGCGCAGGGGCGGGATGGTTTCGGTCGAGAAGAGCTCGTCGGGAAGATCGATGAGGAGCGTGAAGCGGGTTCGGGCGTGTGCGGTCAGATAGGTGGCGAAGCGGGCGAGGCCATCGGCGTCGGGCGCGAAGTGGCTGTCGGCGGCGGATGCGCCGGGGGCGTGGCTGGCGAGTCCAGCGGCGGAAAGGTGAAGGATGCGACGGTCGGCCATGGCTCAGAGTTTCAGCTGGGTGACGATGTCGTAGATGGGCAGCATGACGGCGCTCATCACGGCGAGGAGCAGCAAGCCCAGAATGACCGTGAGGGCGGGTTCGAGGCCCGCCTGGAGCCGGGCGATGGCTTCGCGCACGTCGCGCTCGTAGAAATAGCTGACGTTGGCGAGGGCGTGATCCAGGGCGCCGGTGGTTTCGCCAACCCGGAGCATGCGGGTGACGAGGGCGGGGAACATGGCCACGTCGCGGAAGGCGTCGGACAGGCTGAGGCCGCGCTCGATGTTGCCCGCGGCCTGGGCGATGCCTTGCTGGACGGCCAGATTGCCGACCGCCTCGCCGGCAACCTGGAGGGCTTCGACGATGGGGATGCCGGAGCGGTACATCAGCGCGAACAGGCCGGTGAAGCGGGCGAGGACGAGCTTGCGGCGGACGTCGCCGAGGAGCGGGATGCGCAGCAGGCGCGCGTCGTGGCGCTGGCGCAGGTCGGGCCGGGTGGCGAGCCCGTGGCGGTAGGCGAGGGCGCCGGCCACGCCGAGGATGAGGAGCGGGCCGCCAAAGCGGCGGACGAAATCCGACAGGCCGATGAGCAGGCGGGTCTGCAGCGGGAGGGGCTGGCCGGTGCTCTGGAAGAGGCGGGCGAGCTCGGGCACCACGTGGATCAGCGCGACGGCGATGGCGGCGAAGATGACGACGGCGACGATGGCCGGGTAGATCGCGATGCGCCGGGTGTAGCTGGCGAGTTCGTCGTCGCGTTTGAGGTTGGCGGAGATGGCCTGCAGGACGGTGGGCAACTCGCCGGCCCGTTCGCCGGCGCGCACCAGCTTGCAGAAGACGGCGTCGAAGGTCTGCGGGTGGCGCTCCAGGGCCTGGGACAGGGTGTCGCCACCTTCGATGGCGCTGCGCACGGCGGCGACGGTGGCGCGGAAGCGCGGGTGATCGGTGGCATTGTGGAGGTCGGCCAGGCTTTCGAGGATGGGAACGCCGGCGCGCAGGAATTGTTCGAGGTGAAAGCAGAAGTTGATGAGCTCCCGCCGGGGAGCGTGGGGGCGCCCGGGCAGCCGTGCCGCGGGCTTGCCGTGGATGAGTTCGAGATCCTGCCGGGCGAGGCGGAGTTCGAGATCGGCCAGGTTGTCGGCGTCGAGTCGGCCCCGGACGATCTGCCCGTGGGGATCGACGGCCCGGTAGGCGAAGGGTGTCATGGGGACAGGCGGTCGGTGAGATCCACCACGCGGGAGAGTTCTTCGAGGGAGGTTTCGCCTTCCAGGACGCGCCGGCAGCCGTCGTCGGCGAGCGTGCGGAAACCCTTGTGCAGGGCGGCCTGGCGGATTTCGCGGGTGGTGGCGCGGCGGGCGACGAGTTCGTCGAGATCGCCGTCGAGACGCAGGACTTCCATGATGGCGAGGCGCCCGAGATAGCCCTGGAAATCGCAGCGCGGGCAGCCCTTGGGGCGGTGGATGACGGGCCGCCCGGCGCTGCCGCCGAGGGCGAGCAGGCGCATCTCGATGTCGTCGGCCGGGTGCGGGTCGCGGCAGGCGGGGCAAAGGCGGCGGACGAGGCGCTGGGCGACGACGCCGATGATGTTGCCGGCGAGGATGTCGGGCTGGATGCCGATGTCGAGGAGCCGCGGGATGGCGCCGATGGCCGAGCTGGTGTGGAGGGTGGAGAACACCTGATGGCCGGTCATGGCGGCCTGGAAGGCCATGCGGGCGGTGTCCTCGTCGCGGATCTCGCCCACCAGGATCACGTCCGGATCCTGGCGCAGCATGGCCCGC
Source organism: Zoogloea oryzae (assembly GCF_030161255.1). NCBI lineage: Bacteria > Pseudomonadati > Pseudomonadota > Betaproteobacteria > Rhodocyclales > Zoogloeaceae > Zoogloea > Zoogloea oryzae. The sequence goes on along the minus strand of NZ_BSPX01000042.1, from coordinate 1,879 downwards.
ACACCGTTGGCGAAATCGAGGCGGGTGGCTTCGGAGACGGCGGTCTGGCGGATCTGGGGCATGGGATATTCGACCGGATCTTCCAGCGTCATGATGTTGACGCCCTCGGCGTTGAGGTGGCCGAGGATGGAGTAGAGGGTGGTCGTCTTGCCGCTGCCGGTGGGGCCGGTGACGAGGATCAGGCCTTCGGGGCGGGCGATCATCAGCTTGAGCAGATCGAGCTGGGCGTCGGCGAGGCCGAGCTGATCGAGACGGACGAGGCCCTTCTGGCGGTCGAGGATGCGCAGGACGATGTTCTCGCCGTGGAGCGTGGGCAGGGTGGAGACGCGGAAATCCACCGGGCGGCCGCTCACGTGGAGGGAGATGCGCCCGTCCTGCGGGGCGCGGGTTTCGGCGATGTTGAGGCCGGCCATCACCTTGAGGCGGACCGCCATGGCCGGCCAGCAGGCCCGATGCAGGGCGCGGATCTGGCGCAGCATGCCGTCGATCCGGTAGCGGATGCGCAGGAAGCCGGCTTCGGGCTCGAAGTGGAGGTCGGAGGCGTCGCGCCGGACGGCGTCGGCCAGCAGGGCGTCGATGAGGCGCACGACCGGCTGGGCGTATTCGTTGCCGGCGCTGGCGGCGCCCAGCCGCTCGGGCTCGCCGGTCTCGATCTCGTGGAGGATGCCGTCGATGGACAGCTCGTGGCCATAGAGCTGGTCGATGGCGCGGGCGATCTCGGAATCGCCGGCGAGCAGGGTGTCGATGGTGCTGCCGGCCGGGAGCAGGCTGCGCAGCTGGTCGAGGGCGATGAGGTTGTCGATCTCGGCGGAGGCGATCACCAGTGTCGGGCGGGCGGCGTCGTAGCTGAGCGGGATGAGCTTCAGGCGCTTGGCGACGGGCTGGGGCACGAGGGCCAGGGCGGCCGGATCCGGCAGCACGTGGGTGAGGTCAATGCTCTCGCGGGAGAGTGTCTGGGCCAGGGCATCGCGCAGGGTGGCTTCGGAGAGGAAGCCGAGGCGCACCAGCTGGCGGCCGAGGGCGTCGCCGCTGCGGTGCTGTTCACGCAGGGCGATGTGGAGCTGGTCGGCGCTGATGAGGCCGAGCTGGAGCAGGGTCTGTCCGATGGGGGCGGGGGCGTTCATGGGGTGGAGTCGAACGGCTGGAGGGCGGCGAGACGCTCGGCGCAGCGGGCCCTCGGGAAGCGGGTGGCGGCGTCGGGCAATCGGGCGGCGAGGCTCAGGGCCTTGCGGTAGTGGCTGGCGGCCAGGCGGTGCTGGCCCAGGTGGTCGAGGCTGACCGCGAGGTTGTAGGCGATGTCGGCATCCTGCGGGGCGAGGCGATGGGCGTCGAAGTAGGCTTGCTGGGCTTCGGCCCAGCGCTGCTGGCGGGCCAGGAGGTCGGCCAGGGCAAGCCGCGGGGCGAGGCTGTCGGGAGTGTCGGCGAGGGCTGCGATGGCATCCCGGAGCGGGCTTTCGGCGGACGTCGGGTTGCCGGACGGAATGCGGGCGAGGCCGGCCAGGGCGGTCGGGTCGAGCGGTCGGGCCTGCAGGGCGCGCCGGAACAGGGTGTCGGCTTCAGCCGGGCGGCGCTGGATGAGTGCGATCGCCCCGAGTCCGTTGAGGGCGTCGGCATTGTTAGGGTCGGCGGCGAGGGCCTGTCGGTACAGGGCGTCGGCGTGGGCGAGATTGCCCGCCGTGTAGGCATCGTGGGCGAGGGGGGCGGCGGACGGGCTGGCCGGTGGCGCCGCCGGGCTGGGGCGGAAGCGAGGGCTGTCGGCGGGCGGTGCGAGCCGTGTCGGGCGTGGGGGCTGCGGCCGTTGCTGTGGTGCGGCGGCAGGTCTTGAAGGTGCCGGGGCGGGGGGAGGTGTTGTGGTGTCGGCCGCCTGAACGGGGGGTGG
>NZ_BSPX01000041.1:0-40969 GCF_030161255.1 Zoogloea oryzae | reverse complement strand
CTCGCATCGAACGCCCGGCGTTTCTGTTTCATCAAGTTCTCCTCTACGGGTGGATGATCCACCTATCGAGGTGTCCGAGGAAATTAGACCACTACACAAAGCGACTTTCACATCCCCGCGCCCGGATCACCCCCACCCCTGTAGGTCGGACTTCAGTCCGACACCACGGCTTGAGCCCGCCAACCGTTGTCGGACTGAAGTCCGACCTACAGGTGCAAGCCAGGCCGAGGGCTGCCGACCACATCGTCAGCCGGTCAACTTCACCCAAATCAAGGCCCGCTGCGACATTCCGCCGCACACTGCACGCCATCCGGACTTCCTCGTGCCTGTTGCCGTGCCCCTTTCATTCCGCCCGCTCCGCCTTGCTCTGGCCCTCCTCGCTGCAGGAACGGCCGCCGCTGCCCAGGCCGCCAGCTGGGACGTCAAGCCGGGTGAGTCGGTCCAGGCCACGATCAATCGCGCTGCGCCCGGCGACACCGTGCGCGTGGCCCGCGGGCATTACCCCGAAAACCTGCGCATCGACAAACCGCTCAAGCTCGTCGGCATCGACCGCCCCACCATCGACGGCCGCGGCAAGGGCGACACCATCCGCGTCACCGCTACCGACGTCACCATCGAAGGGCTGATCGTCGCGGATTCGGGCGCCGATCTGGGCGAGCAGAACGCCGGCATCTACCTCCAGCCCGGCGCCCACCGGGCCCGCGTTGCCCAATGCGATTTCAGCTACACCCTGTTCGGGCTGTGGATCGAGAAGGTCGAGGATGTGGTGATCGAGCACAACCTCATCACCGGCAAGCGCGATCTGGACTCGTCCCAGCGGGGCAACGGCATCCAGCTCTACAACACCACCGGCGCGAAGATCATCGGCAACGACATCAGCTTCGTGCGCGACGCCATCTACGTGGATGTCTCCCACAAGGCGCTGTTCCGCGGCAACAGGATGCACCACAGCCGCTACGGCACCCACTACATGAACTCCTACCACAACGTGTGGGAGGACAACGACACCTTCTACAACCGCGGCGGCCTCGCGCTGATGGAAGTGCGCGACCAGATCGTGCGCAACAACCGCGCCTGGGGCAATTCAGACCACGGCATCATGCTGCGGACCATCCAGGACGCCGTGGTCGAGAACAACATCGTTGCCGGCAACGCCCGCGGCTTCTTTATCTACGACGCCGAATACAACACCCTGCGTAACAACCTGGTGGTGGATAACCAGGTTGGCGTGCACCTGTGGGCCGGCTCCAAGCACAACGTGGTCGAGCAGAACGACTTCATCTCCAACCGCGAGCAGGTGAAATACGTCGCCTCGAAGGACGAGACCTGGGGTGCCAAGGAAGGCAACCACTGGAGCAACTACGTGGGCTGGGACCGCAACGGCGACGGCATCGGCGACGTGCCCTACGAAGCCAACGACATGGTCGATCGCCTGTCGTGGAAGCACCCGATGGTCAAGCTGCTGCTCGCCAGCCCCGCCATCCAGACCCTCCGCCTCATCAGCCAGCAGTTTCCGCTGCTGCGCGCCCCCAGCATCGTGGATCCAAAACCGCGCATGCGCCCCGAACATTCCGACTGGAGAAACTGGCTTGGCAAGCACTATCGTTGAAGCCCGCGGGGTGACCAAGGATTTCGGCACCGTTCAGGCCGTCAAAGGCGTCGATCTCGACATCGCCCCGGGCGAACTGTTCGGCCTCATCGGCCACAATGGCGCCGGCAAGAGCACCCTGTTCAAGATGATGCTCGGGCTCATCCCCGTCACCCGCGGGCAGATCCGCCTCGACGGCGAATCCGTCACCGGCCCGCGTTTCCGCGAGACCCGCCGCAAGATCGGCTACCTGCCCGAGAACGTCGTGCTCTACGACAACCTCACCGGGCTCGAAACCCTGTTCTTCTTTGCCGACCTCAAAGCCGTGCCGCGCAGCGAATGCGCTGGGCTGCTGGAGAAGGTCGGCCTCTCCCACGCCGCCGGCCGCCGCGTGCGCGAATACTCCAAGGGGATGCGCCAGCGCCTCGGCTTTGCTCAGGCTTTGCTTGGCACGCCGCGGCTGCTGTTTCTCGACGAACCCACCACCGGCCTCGACCCCGGCGCCATCCGCGACTTCTACCGCATCCTGCGCGAGCTCAAGGCCGAAGGCGTGACCATGGTGCTCACCTCTCACATCCTCGCCGAGATCCAGGAGCGGGTGGATCGCCTCGCCATCATGGAAGGCGGCCTCATCCGCGCCACCGGCACGGTGCAGGATCTGCGCGAAGCCATGAACCTGCCCCTCACCCTCGAGATCGCCGGCGGCGGCGGGCTCAAGGAGCAGGTCACCCGCCTGCTCGAGGGCATGGCCATCGAAAGCATCGAGGAAGCCGGCAGCGTGCTGCACATCCGCCTGCCCCGCGAAGCCAAGATGCCCGCCCTCACCCGCCTCGCCACCCTCGGCGACACCATGCGCGATCTCCACGTACGCGAACCGTCGCTGGAGGACGTTTTCTTCGGCTACCGGAGCGGCACATGAACAGCACCACCGCCCCTGTAGGTCGGACTTCAGTCCGACACCTCGCGCCCAGCCAGCCACCGTCTTGTCGGACTGAAGTCCGACCTACAGGACGGCAGCACGGCGCCTGGATGCCTGGCCTCAACCAGCAGCAAGACGATGCGCGAACCGTTGTTGGAGGACGTGTTCCTCCGCAACCAGCGCAGCGCATGAGCCCCCTCCCCCCTGTAGGTCGGACTTCAGTCCGACACCTCGCGCCCAGCCAACCACCGGTTTGTCGGACTGAAGTCCGACCTACAGGATGGCAGCGCGGCGCCGGGATGACCGGCCTCAACCAGCAGCAAAACGATGCGCGAACCGTTGCTGGAGGACGTGTTCATCCGCAACCAACCAAGCGCATGAACACCACCGCCCCTGTAGGTCGGACTTCAGTCCGACACCTCGCGCCCAGCCAACCACCGTTTTGTCGGACTGAAGTCCGACCTACAGGACGGCAGGGCGATGCCGGGACGGCCGGCCTCAATCAGCAGCAACATCGTGCGCGAACCGTTGCTGGAGGACGTGTTCATCCGCAACCAGCAAAGCGCATGAACCCCACAGCCCCTGTAGGTCGGACTTCAGTCCGACACCCCGCGCCCAGCCAACCAACGTCTTGTCGGACTGAAGTCCGACCTACAGGATGGCAGGGCGATGCCGGGATGACCGGCCTCAATCAGCAGCAACATCGTGCGCGAACCGTTGCTGGACGTTGCCTTCTTTGGATACCGCTCAGATAGCAGGTAACAGGACGTAGGACGTGGGTGAAACCACCTCCGCCCGCTCCCCACTACCCAACCCCCACTCCCCAAAACACCATGCTCTCCATCGACTTCAGACAGATCGGCATCATTGCCGGCAAGGAATTCTGGGACCGCATCCGCAATCGCTGGGTGCTGGCGGTGGCCATCGTGTTCACCGTGTTCGCCCTCGTCATCGCCTACTTCGGCGCGGCCCAGCAGGGCGCGGTGGGCTTCCGCTCCATTGATCTCACCATCGCCTCCCTCGTCAGCCTGGTGATCTACCTCATCCCGCTCATCGCCCTCATCCTCGGCTTCGACGCCATCGTGGGCGAGCGGGAGCGCGGCTCCCTCGATCTGCTCCTCACCCTGCCCATCACCCGCAAGGAGCTCATCCTCGGCAAATACGCCGGGCTCGCCGCGGCGCTGGCCTTTTCCACCATCGCCGGTTTTGGCGCGGTGGGGCTGATCCTCTCGCCCCAGCTCGATCTCAACGCCCTCTTCCACTACGCCGGCTTCATGGGCTCGGCCATTTTGCTGGGCTTTGCCTTCCTCAGCTTGGCGGTGATGCTCTCGGTGTTTGCGGGCGACCGCACCCGCGCCTCGGGCCTTGCCATCGGCACCTGGTTCTTCTTTGTGCTGGTGTTTGATCTGCTGCTGCTGGGCGCGCTGGTCGTCACCGCCGGTGACTACGGCGGCGCGATTTTCCCCTACCTGCTGCTGCTCAATCCGGCCGATGTGTTCCGCGTGCTCAACGTGTTCAGCCTTGAAGAAGTGCGCACCCTCTACGGCCTTGCCACCGTCTTCCCCGAAGCCCTGAGCCACCCTGCCACCCTCGGCGGCGTGATGCTCGCCTGGATCGTCGGCCCCCTGGCCGCTGCCATCTGGAGATTTGAACGATGAAACTGCCCCGCTCCGTGCCGCCCCTCGTCCTTCACACCGCCGCCCTGCTGGTGGCCGTCAGCCTGCTCAGCGCCTGCGGCAAGCAGGCCGGCAACAGCGTCGGCCCCGCCGAGATCACCAAAGAGAGCGCCTGCGCCCTCGACGGCATGTACCTCGCCGACTACCCCGGCCCCAAGGCGCAGATCCTCTACGAAGGCACCCCCACCCCCGAGTTCTTCTGCGACACCATGGAAATGTTCTCGCTGTATCTGAAGCCCGAACAGGCCCGCAAGGTCGCCGGCATCTACGTGCAGGATCTGGATAAAACCCCCTGGGAAGCCCCCAAGGGCAGCTGGATCGACGCCCGCAGCGCCTTTTATGTGGTCGGCTCCAAGAAGCGCGGCGCCATGGGCCCCACCATCCCCTCGTTTGGCACCCGCGAAGGCGCCACAAAGTTTGCCCAAGCGGAAGGCGGCAAGGTCTATCCTTTTGCCGAAGTCACCGCCGACATGGCCCGCCTCGACGGCGGCGCCCTCCACGACCAGCGCATGTAACCCTCACCGCCACCACACGCCCATGGACAGCTTCTACGACCGCCTCGACTTCGACGACGCCATCGAGATCGAACAGCTCTCCCGCCTGATGTACGAAGTCCGCGTAGCCCGCGACAACCTGCTCGCCCAGCTGGGCGCCGGCACACCCGAACAAGCCCTCGCCGCCATCCGCAGCGGCAACCTGCCCGAGCACCCCGGCTACGAGCAATACCTCACCACCCGCCTCCTCACCGATCTCCACGCCAACGTGCGCGCCCGCCTAGCCGAACGCACCCAGGCCGCCAACCGCTGACCGCCCCGCCATGAGCCTGCACCTCGACCTCGCCGCCGCCATCGAAGAACAGTTTGGCGAACACCTGGACGCCCCGGTGGACGTCAAGCTCGACGCCCTCATCGCCCGCCTCGACAACGGCGCCGTGCTCGAAGCCCGCATCGCCGCCCCCGACGCCTACGCCATCGCCTGGGCCTGGGGCGAAGCCGAACTGCGCATCGACACCGCCCCCCTGCACACCGATCTGGCCACCTTTCCCAATCACCTGCACGCCGCCGACGGTAAACTGCGCGCCGATCCCCTCACCCACTGCGGCGATGCCCCCATCGACAACCTGCGCCGGGTGATCCACGCCATCCTGCAAGACCCGCTGCTCGACAACACCCCCGGAGCCCAGCCATGATCCGCCGCGTTCTGCCCGCAATCGGCGCCGCCATCGTCCCCGCCCTCCTCGCCGCCCTCGTCATCGGCCAGCCCATTGCAGCAAGCGCCGCCGATCTATCCCCCCAATACGTCCAGCGCTCCACCCGCTGCCCCGTGTGCGGCATGTACCCCTACCGCACCCCTCAATGGACAGCGCAGATCGTCTTCAACGACCAGACCGCCAGCAGCTTCGACTCCCCCGCAGACATGTTCCGCTTCATCAACAACATGATGCTCTTCGACAAAACCCACAAACCCGCCGACATCGGCGCCATCTGGGTTGCCGACTACACCACTAAAGCCTGGGTAGATGCGAAGAAAGCCTTCTACGTCATCGGATCAAAAGCCCGCGGCCCCATGAACGAACCCAACCTCCCCGCCTTCGCCAGCCGCGAAGCGGCAGAGGCGCATGTGAAGGCCGAGGGGGGCAAGGTGCTGGGGTTTGGGGAGGTGACGCGGGAAGTCATCAAGAGCCTCGCCGGCGCGCATAACCACTAGGCTGGCAGTTCCAGGGCTCCCGCAGCTACGCATACCGCATTGACTTCTTTGCTGAGACCCAGCTAGCACATCTCAACAAAACAAAGAGTTGCGAAGTTGAGGTGGCTACAAAGCAGCCAAAAAACGATGTCATTCGCGTAGCTGCGGGAGCCCTGCTGGCAGTTCACCAAACAAACGAGATCTATATCCAGCAAAGAAAATCGTCGTCCTCCATCCACCCTAAAAGATCAACCTCTCTGAACAAGTCACTTCTCATCCAAAGCAGAAACATTCATTTCAGCAATTTTATCCAACCTCTTAAGTCTAACAAGTGAGGCATCATTTTTCTTTTTTATTTCGAACATAGATTTATATATTTCTAGTGCATCAGCAACCTCCTCAGCACAGCGCTTTTCAATAGCACTGACGTCGCCGCTCTCATACAACTCCCAAACCCCCTTCCCAGACTCCAAGACTTTGCCTTTAAGATATTTTTGATACAAAGCCGATTTTGTTTTGGGGTATGCAAAATAAGATTGATTAAACGCAAATTGGCAGAATGTGGCAACCGAAAGATCGATCTGGCGACACCCACACAAAACATCGTAAACCCGCTCATTACTAGCGATTGCATTCAAAGACATTCGAGCCAACAAAGCCGGAACGTCACTATGAGAAATTCCAATACCCGCAAGCATTAAAGAACCAGCCTGATCTTTAGACTCGATAGATTTCCACTCATCCTGAATCACTCGAAATATTTCGCACAAAACCTTCTCTTCGCTTCCAAGTTTCCACTCCCAAATGTTATGCCTCTTCCCAACACGATCTTGCATTGGATAGTAAGTCAGAAATGAGCCCCCTAGAATTTTGTGATCAGACAACACCGGGGAAAACGTCATCCCAGCCGGAGTCGAACGAGACCGATCCTTGGCAGGGACATAATATTCGAGATCAAAAAAGATTACTTTAGTCTTATTAGGATAAAATTTAAGCATTTTCAAAAAAATGAAATCAAGAGAAGCCAGCAATCGGAATTAAAATCTGAAACATCTCACAAGGCGGGGAAATTTGAGCGAAGTCATCCTAGCGTAATCTTCCATAACTCAACTGACGCCCAGTCTGAATAAATCTCACTGTTACTTCAGCGGCAAATCCGGCCGCAGCACATCCAGCATCTCCCGCGTCACCGCCCCCTGCAGCGAACACCCCACGCGAATGAACGCCGTTTCCCCGCTGTAAGGCTCGACCATCAGCACCCGCTCCACCGTCTTCGGTTTGGGCAAGCCCGGCTCGGTCACCTCCTTCACCCAGCCCCGCATTGGTTCGTCGTGATGCCACACCTCGGAGCGAACGAATACCTTGCCTTCTGTGCGCAAGCGCTCGCCCTCCCAGAACAGGCCACCAAGCTTCTGCGCCGCCTCGGTCGTGGACGTCGGCACCAGCAGCCCCCACGAAACAATCACCCCACCCGGGATACGCGTGATCTCGTCGAAGTAGCCGATCACGATGAGCCCGCGCACCTCCACCGGCAGCGCAAAGAAGCTCTTGCTCTCGGTGTCATGGGTCATGTCCGGCACCGGAAACGTCGCCGCACGCCCCCGGGCAATCACCTGCGCATGACGATCCAGCTCGCCACGGCTCGCGCTCACCTCATCGAAGAAACGCGCGTCGCAATAGGATAGAGACAAGACTAAGCGCTCGCCGAGGGATGTCTGGGCGTTGGCCGACGTGGCAAGCAGAAGCGCGGTAATCGCCGAGAAAAAACGTGAAGCTAACTGAGTCATTGTGTGGTCTCTAGACGCTTTGGAAAGAGGTCTGACTTCACCGTTCTTTGCTCGCTATCGGGCTAACAGGACCAAGCAGGCACCGATTGCGTAACTTGAGATCAATGTGGCTGCTTTCGACCCGATGCTGTCGCTGAATTTTTGAGGAAAGCTGTCGCTTAACTTTTAAACTCACCGGCCGCATGCGGCTTTATGCGCAAGGTTGCCGCGATGTAAAGCCAGTCATCACTCGCTGACCTCTGCCGAGGTCCATGACTCAAGCGCACAGTTCTTGTTGTACGGAACTAGCGTGTTTTCATTGAGTACGAATGCTCGATAACTCCGTTCCTTTGCCATTGCGGCGACAACCATTTGATAAGGGGTTCCGGTCATGCCAGAGAGGCTGATGCGCAAGACAACGGATTGCTCGGCGCCAAACTTGTATTGTTCACGCCATGGAGAGCCGAGAACCTCAACACCGCGGAACCGCGCGGACTTGTGATAGCAATTGACAGCCTGCATGGCAAAGTCAGCGACACTCTGCTGGAGCCTGGCAGTTTGCACTTGGCCCGGCGCGTTGTAGTTCTCGATTGCAGATGAGGTCGCCTGTGGGTTCTTAAGGGCAAACGCAAAGATCATTGATACCGGGTCCACATCGCCTCCTCGGTCAAAATGCTGAAAAAATAAAAAGTAGGTCGGATTAGCGAACCACAATCCGAATCGCACTAACGGACCTACCCATAGCTACGCGCAGCATCACTGCCAATACATAGTCATCCATTCACCTACTGTGCATTCACGATCCGTGAAAGGCTTGTTCCATAACTTCCGCAATAGCTCAGCCAACTTTTTTGCAGAGAGATCGTCAAGAGTGATCTGTGCAGTCGCCACTACTTCAGCGATCCGGTGTGTGACCAACGAATTGGTCCTATTCTTTGCCGCCTCCACCAATACTGAGTCACACCATGAACGAACAAAGCTTTCCCAGGCGGCCGTGTCCTGTCGAAAACGAGGCACGTCGGGAAACTCGTACCCACGGATGAAGCGCTCCCGAAATTCCGGATCGTTAGCCAGCAACATATCTTGCTCGAGCTTTCTATCGAAGCGATCTCCGTATCCGGCAACGGCTAAATCATTAGCATCTGCTTGCAAGTAATGCGTAGGATTCACATTAGACACCACCAGATCCTCCCAAACCTGCCCAAGAGATGAGAGAAAATTTGTCCGCTTCGCGTCCTTCCACTGTGCCAGTTCGGCGTTGGCCCTCAATTCATCGACCTTGACTTTGCGCACATCGGACGTCTTGGACTTCATCACCTCTGCGTGCTCTTCATAACAATCTTCGGAGATCCAATCGCCAAGATGGGTCCAGACAGCATAACGCGACTTCCACTGTGGCTTAGTTTCATCGTCGTCGTCCACTGGCGCCGCGTCCGAGCTATTTAGATAGCCAAAACGGACAACGTTCCGTTTGGTTTCCTCTGCGAACTGTCGATTTGCGAATATTTTGGCGACGAGATCTTGCGGCAGCGACTTCCTTAATGGGACGCTGACAGTCAAGAACTGAGGTGAATTGCGATATTGCGCAGCGAGCACCCCACGCTGCAGCCAAGTATCGAAACCGCTCGGCAATTTATCCGGTGCCATGCACTTGAACCCGGGAAGCAATAGGCTAGGCTGCTTACTCAAATCAATAGAGGCTTTGTCAATCTTTACGATCGCAGAGTCAGAGTCGAAACTGGCAAGGATGGTGTCGAAATATTCCGCCAGTTCCGAATCTTTTCCGATTGACAAGTCTACGTCAGCAATCAACTCGGCATTACTTTTTCCAGAAAATCCCGCATACGTTGCGTTTGCCGATCCGAACAAGAGTCTTCGCCTGCGATTTCTAGGCGCCTCCTCCCGCAGGTACTCAAAGTAGAACGCTTTCATGTGGACCAGTTGTTTCGCCCGCCCAAGCCGGATTTCCAATTCTGTTCCATAGTTGCGACACTCGGCGCTGATCTTGTTTAGATCTGCCCTACGAACCCCTTCGTCGACCAACAGGCATAAGCGCTCGGGTCTCAGCTCCTGCGCCAGTTTTTTCATAAAGTCAGGATCGACATAAGGCGTGACGATCAAGGCGACACTTGTCTTGAAGCCTTCGGGTACGTTCAGTAATTCAAAACTCATTTTGTCCCTTTAGATATCAGTTCTGGGGATTAAGTTGGCGCAGCGTAACTCGACATTGCGGGATCAGGCTGACTCGTACAGACAACATCAGTTTGATCAATGAAAAATTTCGACCCTGACCAACCGTTCGCGTATTTCAGCGGGGGTTGGCTGCTACCCGAGGCTGCTGCTGCCGATCGCTCAACCCAGACGACCACTTCCACTTGCCCAATTTAGAAGCCAACGTCGCGTAACACTATTCAAACAATATTTGTTCTCAGCGACGTCAAAAAAGTCGCTCCAACTGCTCCTTCGACCAGATTTTCGAAGCAAGATCAACATAGAAGTTTGCGCGACAATCTAAGGTTGAACTATCCGCATAACCAATCGCCGCGCAAGCAATACCGGTTTCAGTCGCAAATTTCGCCCAGTTGGGCTGATTCAGAAAGAATCCATCGGTAAGTGTCTGTGCGAGTATGTTTTCGCCTGAATACCTCTGAAGTTTGTCGGTATAGGCCATGTCTTTCATGGATCTATTTCGCCCGCGCGGCAGCAAAATCAAACCGCCAATACCATTTCGCTTCGCCGCGAATTCTGAACTCGAAGAGAAAGGGGTACCTCCTGCTTTTGAGATATCAGAATTTGCCTGGACAAAATTGTTAGCGAGTAAGTGTTCGATATCAAAGGTTCTGGAATCTCTACTCCGGTCCACATAATCGGCAAATCCAACGCGATTTGTCAAATCGAGAGCCCGCTCAAGATACTCAGCCAGTCTTGATAGCAAGTGCAAAAGGTCCTGCCTCTTGATGCTGTCATAGGATGCAGTTCGCAGACCTTCGATCTTATCGCGTTCGCTATCAATGCGAGAAACTAGCTTTGTCTTCAGCACTCCAGGATCCGAATCCCGAATATCTTTTGTCAACTCGAAAATTAAATCCCGAATATTGTCATACGTATTTTCTTTTCCGTTTACGACTCTAATTGTCGCAAGGTAATCCAAGAAATATGAAATCGTTTTAATCTTCTTCGTCGCCTCGGAGGTGGTGTCCGTCGGCTTAACCGCACTGAGAATCACCATCGACTGAAGAGTGAGGTCGCGGGCTCCATTAAAGAACACATGAGGGAAATTTTCGTGGTACTGCTGCTCACTCTGCTTAATGCGACAATACAGATCGACATAATATGGCAAGGTCCCTGTCAGCAGATTTGAAAAATCGTCGCTCGTTTTAAGTCCCAAGAGGTCTTTATTATCCATCACCCAACGATGATAGCTATCACCAATTAGCTCGAAGTCTCCTGGAGCATCCCCACGTTTTTTTCCTCGACTCGTGTTGGCATACTTGCTGCGAATCCATGTCTTGAAAAAGTTGGAATCTTCGTCATTGCCGAGTGCTTTAAGCTTTTGGATGCATTGCGTCCACATTTCGTGAGCTGCGCGATTTTCTTCATTCGTCGATATACTCGATAGCAAAAAACCTTTCAATAGATCGATCGGACTCAACTTCAATCCGCGGTCATTCATTGTCACAAAGACTTTGTGCCCGTCTTGTTCGCAAGGGACTCCAATCTGGAACATACAAACACAGTCAGTCAAAAAATCAAACAAGTGCGGGAGTCGGCCCTGATCTTTGATTTCTGCAGCAAGTGATTTTTCGATTTCCTGGTAAAGCGCCCAGAGCCTCTCAGTGCCGGAGTCTTTGTCTGGGATTGATTCCACTTGGGCGGCAAGATCATCGTCGTCTAACGTGCCGTCGATTAATAAATCGAATAGACTATGGCGTGGAGTGTCCATATCGAGATTGAATTCGTTTTGCCCGGCCACTCGACGGCGGATATTTTGATCTACTGGGGAAATCTCAAGATCAGGTAATTTCCTATTCAAACGATGGACGTAGGATAAGAGCAGGGTAAGTGTAGTAATTCGTTGCTGCCCGTCGACAATGGCGTTACCTCCTTGGGCGACCGGAGTTGTAATAATTGTTCCCAGAAAGTAGTTATCATAGCCGAGCACATCTTTCCGTCCATGTCCTGGCTTCCAGGACGACAAGAATGCCTCCTGTATATCTGTTAGCAATTCCTGGAGATGCTTTGCTTCCCATTTGTAGTCACGTTGAAATGTCGGCAGCACAAACTTCTGCTGCAAACAAGTGTTTACTGTCTTGCGATCGAAAGTAATTTGCATTCTTGAATTGATGACAAAGTTAATAAGAACTGTTCCACGATGCAGGGGTTTAGGCAGTTCTGCAACGTCTGCATCGGTCGGCGAACGGGGGCTGACGTTGATTGCTTGAACGTCGGCTCACTGCCGTGTTGTAGCCGTTCGTGGCGTAAATCCCAATAATTAATGAAAGACCGGAACTGGCCGTTAGCAGTCCCCCAGCCAGCCCAACCGCACCACCCGGGGGTTTCTTCACTTCTTACCTAGCAGCCTCCCTCACCCCGCATCCTTCCCCTTCTTCCCCCGGCCGCCGCCGGTCTTCTTTTCGGACTTCTTTTTCAGGCCCATCGATGCAAGTTCGTCCGAATCTTCACCGTAGTTGGCGCGGACCTGGTTCTTGCAGCCGTTCACGACGTCGTGGCGCTTGTGTTCGGCGATGGCGCGGGCGTCGCGGATGGCTTTGTAGGTGTTGTAGGCGACGGTTTCAGCTTCGTTCAGACGCAGGCATTCTTCGTGGGCTGCGGTGGCGGCTTCGAGGCTGAACTCGGGATTGGAGGATTTGTAGTCGGCGATGCTCTTGAGGCCGTAGTAGGCCGCTTCGTCGGCGCGGAGGACGGCCGGGGCGAGGTTCTTGAGTTGCACTTTCGTCATGATGGTTTCCGTTACTGGATTGAACATGGAATGTGGCGCCACGACGAAATGTTACAGTTGGGCGGCATGTTGAGGAATATGCCATTGGATATAGAACGCTCAAAAACCCGATAAAAAGACGGGATTTTTTATACGGAAAGGGGTTGTCTGCCGGATTTTTCTGGGCAAGGGGTGGGGATGGTGTGATTGCCGTAACGGCAATTGGACGATGCGGCGGCGCAGCAATAATGGCTGGGGTTGATGGGCTTGTCGGGTATAGCGAGGGCCGGGGTTTGCGGGGGTGGTGACGGGTTGGCGGTTTGGTCGTGAAGTGCGTGGAGGTGCAGTAGCATGGGTGGGCGACTGAAGTCGCCCCTACGGGGTGGGGGTTGGGCGAGTCCCGGGGGCCTTCTTCATGCTGAAGGTGCAAACCTTCATGTTGACCTGCGTAACCCTTATGTTGACCGTCGCTACCTTTATGTTGGGCCGTGCACTGTTCTTGTTGACGGCGCTAACCTTTCAGTTGACTGCCGTAACCTTTATGTTGGGTCGCCAACTAAAGGGTTAGGACGGTGCACTGTTTAGGTTGACGATCCAACATAAGGGTTTGGCTTGCCAACATCGTCTGTTGCGTCGTGCACTGCTTTCTGCGGTGGCGCGATCGCCTTGAACCGGGGGCCGGCATACGATGTTGGGTGGCGTGATGAAGGATGGGGCTGCGGGACTGAAGGGTGTGGGGCGGCGACTGCCGGGTTGGCGGGTGTGACTGCCTGGGTATGGGGGCGCTTGCTTCGGTCGTGGCGTTGCGAGGGGGCGTGGCGGGCCGCCTGCCCTTTTTCGAGACTCGATCAGGTACGTCGTCACCACACAACCCGTGCCCCCGGCGCCGCGTTCAGGCATCATGTCGGCCCTTACCGCTCACGGGGAAACGCCGGGGTCTTTCCGCGTTTCCTGGCCCCCTTGGGGGGCGGGCCCGGCATCGCCCGGCCCAGGAGCCTAGAACAACCCGCCCACAAAGGCCCGATCATGTACCCCATCAACGACATCGACGCCCAGCTGCTGCTGGCCACCCTGATTGCTTCCAAGCGGCGCCCGGCCGAGCTGGTGGAGATTGTGGCGGCGGCGGATGTGCTGGGCTGCCCGGTGACGTCGGGCAACCTGTGGGCCGAATCCTTCCGGCGTTTTGCCACCCATGATCTAATGGTGGCGGTGGATGGCCGCTACACGCTCACGCCGGCGGCCCTGGCGCTGGGCGAGAAGCTGCCCAAGAAGGCGGATACCGCCGAGCGGGTGTTTCTGGTGCGCGAGCGCCTGTCGGAATACACGCCGGCCGAGAAGACCGCGTCGATCCCCATGAGCGTGGAGCAGATGGAGGCGGCGATGGCCGAGCACGCCGCCAATGCCAAGCAGGGCGGCAAGAACCTGCTGATGCCCAAGCCCAAGCTCACCGAAGAAGAAGAACAACGCCGCCGCGGCCCCCATCGCCGCTTCGGCGGCCGCGGCCGGGGTTGATCGCCCCGCGCGCGGCCTGATGGTTCAGGGTGCTTCGGTGCCCTGCGCCACCCACCAGCGCCGTCCGTTCCAGTACATCAGCACGTCCGGCCCGGCTTCGGTGCCGAGCAGCACGCCATCGCCTTTCCAGCGCCGGGAGATGCGCGGCCAGTCCTTGATGGCGGGGTCGCTGCGCAGCAGCAGCTTGAGGGGCTTGTCGTCTTCTTCCCATAGGGGCGTGGCAAAGAAGCGCGGTTTCTGGATGAGATCGCAGTAGCGGCCGTGGGCGATCACGATGGTCAGCAGCCCCGGCTCGAAACGCCGCCGAAAGCCCGACCAGGGATCGGACGCCCGGTCCGCCACCGGGGCCGATACCGTGCCCGGCGGCAGCACCCACAGGCGATCAGGCTTGCCGTCGCCATCAAAATCGCCCTCCCATACTTTGGCTGGCTGCCCGTTGTAGGTGGGCGGCCCGGCGTCGCACAGGCTGGGGGTGGCAAGGGCGGCGCCGCTGGCGGCAAGACTTGCGATGAAGGCCAGCGCAAGCCGGCGGGGGGCAAAACTCATGGGGTGGCGAGCCTCGTTTTCCAGTCGTTGAGGAAGGGTGTCGGGTCGATGAGATCGGCGCGACGCATAAAGGGTACGCCATCGCGGCGCTTTGCGGAGGTGTCGGCGGATTTCTGGCTGAGGCTGCCGCTGGCATCGCCCTTGTACATCTCGAGATGCAGCATGGCGCTGGGCACGTTGATGCCAATCAGCAGGCCCACCTTGGCAATCGGCTGGCCGATCTTCACGGTGTCGCCCTTACGCAGGGTGCAGCCGGGCTTGATCTCGCCGTAGCGCAGCACGAAGTCGCCGTGGTCGATCTCCAGGGCATCGGTTTCGGCGTAGAAGGCGTAGGGGTCGCGCAGCACCGTGCCGTCGCGCACCGCGTAGATGGTGCGGCCCACCGGGGCATACAGGTCGCAGCCGGCGTGGGCGCGCTTGCCGCCGTTGCGGTTTGATCCGAAGGATCGCGGCGAATGGGCCCAGTCGGCCGTGGCGGGCTGGGCGAAGGGAAAGCAGGTGTCGCCCGGCGGCGGCACGCTCACGCTGCCCTCCACCACCGCGGCAAGGCGCTGCCAGGTGCGCCCACCGGGGTCGATGCGGCCATCGACCCCAAAGCCCGAGAGGCTCTGGAAGGCACGGATGGCCTTGACGGTCCCGGACGAACGCGGCGGACGACCAATGGCGCCATCCACCCCGCCAGGGTTGATCTCGGGCCGCCCGAGCAGCTGGGCCGCCTGGGTAAGAAGCTGCTGGACGACCGTGACATCCGGCGCGAGGTTCTTGGCGCCCTTCTCCCATGCGCCAACCGATGCGGTGATTTCCATGATGGGTTCTCCAGGGTTTGGGCAGCAGCAGCGAAGGACTGCATCGCCCCTGCTGTTTAGCATAGTCGCTGACAGCGGCTTTTTGATGCACGGCCATGTAGGTCGGACTTTAGTCCGACAACCGCGCGTCAATCGGGCCGTGATGTCGGACTGAAGTCCGACCTACAGGATGGTGGTGGGGGAAGGGTCTTCCGGCACGCAAGGGCCGTGTTGCGGGGCGGTGAGGCACCCGGGCTGATCAGGCACGACCATGTAGGTCGGACTTTAGTCCGACAACGGTGCGTCAATCCGGCCGTGATGTCGGACTGAAGTCCGACCTACAGGATGGTGGTGGGGGAAGCGTCGTCCGGCACGCATGGGCCGTGTTGCGGGGCGGTGAGGCACCCTGGTTGATCAGGCACAGCCCTGTAGGTCGGACTTTAGTCCGACAACGGTGCGTCAATCCGGCCGCGGTGTCGGACTGAAGTCCGACCTACAGGATGGTGGTGGGGGGAGCGTCTTCCGGCACGTATGGGCCGTGTTGCGGGGCGATGAGGCACCCGGGCTGATCAGGCACAACCCTGTAGGTCGGACTTTAGTCCGACAACCGTGCGTCAATCCGGCCGTGATGTCGGACTGAAGTCCGACCTACAGGAGGTAGATATCTGCGCGAAAAAAAAGCCCGGTCATCGCTGACCGGGCCGTGGCGCGCTGGGAGGAACGCGCTTGAGGTAAACGTCGTGGGCTTATTCGGATCTGGCGATCATGAAGTCGACGATCAGCTTGACCTCGTCGTCCTTCAGGGCCGGGTTGCCGCCCTTGGCGGGCATGGCGCCCTTGCTGCCGTTGAAGCCTTCGATGGCGTGCTTGTAGAGGGTGTCCTTGCCCTGGGCGATGCGCGGGCCCCAGTCGGCCTTGTCGCCGAGCTTGGGTGCGCCGGCCACGCCGGTCTGGTGGCACATGGCGCAGGTCTTCTTGAAGAGGGCTTCACCCTGGCCACCGTCGGCGGCAACAGCGGCAACCGGGGCGGGTGCCGGCGCAGCGGCAGCGGGTGCAGCGGCGGGAGCTTCGGTCTTGGGGGCTTCAGACTTGCCGCAGGCGGCGAGCAGGCCAACGAGGATCAGGGGGAGCAGTTTCTTGGGCGACATGGTTTCTCTCATGATGAATCGGGGGTGAGGCGCATGGTATGCGGCCAGGCCGCCGCGCCTCATTGACCCGAATCAATTGCCGCATTGCGCCTCAGAAACGCACCCGCACGCCCGCCGTAAGCGTGCGCGGCTGCGACAGCGTGCGGTTGTAGGGCTGGTTGTAGGCGTAGGTGTTCTCGGAATAGCCGCGGTCGAAGAGATTGACCACGCTGCCGAATAGATCGACGGTCTTTTCGAGCGCGTAGGTGGCGCTGGCATTGACGATGGTGTTGGAACCCTGCCCGAAGCGCATGGTGCTGCTGTTGCTGGTGGTGTCGAGCAGCATCGCGCCGATGTAGCGGACTTCGGCAAAGGTGCGCAGGCGCGGGGTGGGTTTCCAGTTGGCGCCGAGGCTGGCGAGATCCTTGGGCACGCCGGCCAGCTGCACGCGCAGCGGATCGGTGACGATGCCACCGTGACGGGTAAGGTAGGTTTCGGTGTGGGTGTACCAGGCGTCGAGGCTCAAGTCGTGACTGATGCGCCAGTTGCCGGAGAGCTCGATGCCGTGGGAGCGGCCGTCCTGGTCGTTGGTGTAGTACTTGGCCGAACCGCCGCAGCCGGGCAGCGCCGCGCCGCCGCAGATGAGCTGCACCTGAGCCGGCGCGCTGCCGGCCTTGGCGGTGTAGGTGGCGATCATGTCCTTGATGTCGTACATGAAGTAGGTGGCCGAGAGGCTCAGCGGGCCCTTGCGGTAGTCGCTGCCTACTTCCCAGCCGGTGAGCGTCTCGGGCGCCAGATCGGGGTTGGCGATGGTGGTGCTGGTGCCGGTGCCGAAGGTGCGGGTGAGGTTGTTGAAGCCGGGCGCGCGGAAGGCCTTGTAGGCAGCGGCGCGCAGGGATGCAGCGTCGGTGAGCTCGTAGCGCAGTGCAAGGCTGGGGTTGAAGGCGGTCTTGTCGCTGGCGGGCAGGTCGCCCCCGGTGGTCACGCCGGCGGCGGTGGTGCGGGTGTTGGCCCGGTCGCTGATGCGCCAGGTGTCGTAGCGGGCGCTGAGGGTGATCTCCAGCGGGTCAATGGGGAAGACGCGGGTCTGGCCGAAGAGGCCGGTGAAGGTCTGGCGGCCTTCGCCCGAGGTGGTGCTGTTGAAGTTGCCCTGCGGTCTGGCCGGGTTGCTGGGCGTGGTGTAGAAGTATTCGGTGTCTTCGGCCTTGAGGCCGCGGTAGTCGACACCGGCCTCGAAGCCCGTCCATTTGCCCGCCAGCCGCTGGCTGTAGGTGAGCGAGGCGCCCTGCTCCTGGTAACGCTGGTGGCCGTACTGGGTGTAGAACTCGACGACGTTGGAATTGACGCTGGCCGGGGTGAGGCTGGCGCTGTTGCTGTTTACGCAGCTGGTGCCGCCCTGGTAGTAGCAGCTGCTGCCGTTGTACTTCTCGAAGCGCACCTGCTGGGCCCAGGCGTTGGCGCTGAGGCTGCTGGTGCCGAAGGCCTTGGTGAGGTTGGCGGCAAAATCCGGGCTGCGCTGAACGTTGCTGCCGTTCTCGTAGCTGATGTCCTGATCCTGCACGTGATAGCCGAGGCGCACGAAGCCGGAAAGATCCGCCGCGGGCTTGAAGTAGGTGGTGAGCTGGACGTTGCGGTTCTCGGTGACCACCGCGCCCTTGTGGGGGAAGCGCCACAGGTATTCGGAGGGCGTCGTCTGGTAGCCGTCGGTGTGGTAGATGTCGGCGGCGAGGTGGAAGCTCAGCGCATCCGACACCGCAAAGTTCTTCGACACCGCCACATTCACCGTGCCCCGGCTACCCACCGACACCATGGCTTCGCCGGCGTTGTCCTTGACGCGCTTGCTCACCACATTCACCACGCCGGCCACCGCCATGTTGCCCCACAGGCTGGAGTTGCCGCCGCGCACGATCTCGACGCGCTCGATGTTGGAGAGCGGCAGCTTGAACCACTGGGTGGTCATGTAGAACGGGTCGTGGATGGGCACGCCATCGAGCAGCACCAGCACCTTGGCGTTGCCCAGGCCGCGCATCTTGGTCTGGTGGCCCGTCGGGTCGGACTGGGTGGCCGGCACGCCGGTGAAGTTCATCCCGGGGATGTTGCGCAGCAGCTGGTCGAGGGTTTGCGCCGGGGATTCCTCGATCTCGGCGCGGGAGATCACGGTGGTGTGGAGCGGCATCTCCTCGACGCGGGTCTCGCTGCGGCTGGCGGAGATGGTCACCGCGTCGAGCTCGCGCGGCTCGGCGTTGTCGGCGGCCAGCGCGAAGGGAGAATTCATCAATGCAATTGCGATGGCCAGCGGCCGGAGGGTGGTGTTCATGCCAGCTCCTATTTGTTCTTATTGGGGGTTTCAATTACAGGACTATTGGCAGGATTATCGACGCGACACTGCGACAGGCCGGTGCGGCATATCGCCACACCCGTGCCGCAGCGCGGCTGTAAAACACTGATTCATAAGTATTTGATAATGAACACCTGGCAAGAGAAGGATGGACGACACCCACCCCGGCGGCTACCATTCATTTCCTTGGCCAATCCGGATTCGGAAACGCCAATTAACAGATGAAAATAGAACCGGAATTGATCTGAAATAAGTCGATGATTAAATCTGCACTGATTGAAATCCGTTCCGTGCTGGGCGCGAGCCTCGTCGCCGTCGCGATGGCGCTACCGCCCCACGCCTTCGCCCACGACGCGGCGATGCACGCCGCCCCCGCCAAGGCCGCGCGGGTCGAACTCGCCACCGCCGCAGCTTTTGGCCCGGACGGCCAGCTCTACGCGGTGAGCAAGAATGGCGGCCACCTTCAGCTCATCCGCAGCCACGACGACGGCGCCAACTGGAGCGCGCCGCTGCGGGTGAATGCCGAGCCCGAACCCATCGCCGCCGATGGCGACAGCCAGCCGCGCATCGCCTTCAACCGCGATGGCGATCTGCTGGTGAGCTGGACCAAGCCCCTGACCCGCCCCTACACCGGCGAGATCCGCCTCGCCCGCCTGCCCGTCGGCGCAGCCGCCTTCGATGCGCCGATCACCGTGCACCACGACCGGGCCGAGATCACCCATCGCTTCCAGAACATCCTCGCCGGGCCCGATGGCCGCGTCACCGCGGTGTGGATCGACAAGCGCGACCAGGAAGCCGCCAAGGCGCAGCGGGAGCCCTACCGGGGCGCGGCGATCTACGCGGCCGTCTCCACCGACGGCGGGCGCAGCTTTGCGCCCGAGGTGCGGGTGGCCGATCACTCCTGCGAGTGCTGCCGCATCGCCCTCGCGGCCGACCGGGACGGCGCGCCCATCGCCCTGTGGCGCCACGTGTTTGCGCCGGACGAGCGCGACCACGCCATCGCCCGCCTGAAGCCGGACGGTTCGCCCGAGCGCGTCGACCGCGCCACCTTCGACCGCTGGCGGGTGGACGCCTGCCCCCACCACGGGCCGGCGCTGGCGGTGGATGAAGCCGGCACCCGCCACGCCACGTGGTTCAACGTGAAGGACGACGAGGGCCGTGTCTTTTACGGGCGGATCGGCGTGAACACTGTGGAGGGGCAGATTCCGGTGGGCGGCCCGCGGGCGGCCCACGCCGACATCGCCATCGCAGGCGGCGTGCTGGCGATCGTCTGGAAGGAGTTCGACGGCGAGCAGAACCGCCTGCGGGGGATGCGCTCCACCGATGGCGGGCGCAGCTTTGAAACCTTCGAGATCGCCGCCACTGCCGGCGCCGCCGACCAGCCCCGGGCGCTGGTGAAGGGCGGCAAGCTGTACGCCTTCTGGCGTCAGGCGGACGAGGGCTTCCGGCTCTATCCGCTGCCCTGAGCACCCGCCACCCAACCCAACGGCCTGCCTGATCCAATGATGAAACCCACCCTCGCCGCCCTGCTCCTCGCCCTCGCCACCAGCGCGGGCGCGGCCACCGACGCCGGCAGCTTCACCCTGCTCGACCGCCATGCCGCCAAGGCCGTCACCGCACCGCGCAGCGACGCCCGCCCGACGGTGGTCGCCCTGTGGGCTTCGGACTGCGCCTACTGCAAGCAGAATCTGCGCACCCTGGCGGGGCTTGCCAAGGCTAACCCGCAGCTGCGCATCGTCACCGTGGCGGCGGAGCTGCCCACCGCCGACACCCAGCCGGCCATCGACAAGACCGGCGTGAAGAGCGAACGCCTGGCCTATGGCGACGACGTGCCCGAAGCCCTCGCCTACGCCATCGACCCCAACTGGCGAGGCGAGCTGCCGCGCACCTATCTCTTCGACGGCAAGGGCGGCATTCAGGCCCGCTCGGGCGTGATCGACGCGGCGGGTTTCAAGGCGGCGCTGGGGCTGAAGTAAGCGTCAGCGCGAGCGGGCCAGATCCACGTCCGCCCCGTTGCGCTCGTCGGTGTAGGGCGCGGTCTGCGCCGGCTGGCTGCTGGCGTGGCAGCTGACGATCACGTTGGAGAGCGGCTTGTCCCGGTGCAGCACCTCCACGGCGCAGCGCCCGAACACGCTCTCGATGGTGGCCAGCAGGTTGCGGGCGTAGGGCGTTTCCAGCCGCCCGTCGAGGATCAGGTTGGCGAGCAGCACGCCCTCCGGCACCAGCACCCGGCGGGCGTCGTGCCAGAACTCCTGGGTCACCAGATGGCCGGGGATGGACGTGTGGCTGCTGAACACATCCACCACCACCGCGTCGAAGCGCCGCTCGGTGCGCTTCACGTAACGACGGGCGTCATCCACCACAAAATCGCCGCGGATCGGCCCCTTGAGGAAGCGCGTCTCGGCGATCTCGCGGATCTGCGGGTCGATGTCCACGAAGGTGTAGCGATTGAAGGGCTCCCGGTGCGACAGGGTGAAGCCGCCGGCGCCGAGCACGAGGATGTCCTTGGCCTTGAAGCCGAGATCCTCCAGCAGGATCTGGCGCAGGTGGGTGACGTACTTTGCGTAGCGCGGCGGCTCGCTGGCGTCGATCAGCGAGGCGAGGGAGTTGTTCACGAAGAAGGCCCGGGCATCCACGCTGCCGGGCAAGGCCACGGGCGTCACGGCGTAGTCGGCGTAGGGCGTGTCGTGCACGTCGGTGGCAGGAAAGACGTTGATCGCCACCGCGCCGGCTGACGCCAGCGCCGCACCCATCCAGCCACGCCAGCCCGGCGCCGCCAGCCGCAGGCTGCCCAGCGCCAGCAGCAGCGCGCACACCAGCACCGCCGCCGATACGCCCAGCCACTGCATCACCCCCAGCGACAGGCTCACCGAGCCGAGAAAGCTCCCCAGCGTGGACCAGTACAGCGCGTAGCCGCTCGCCTCGCCGGCGCGCATGTGCTTCATCAGGTTGGTGAGCACCGGCACCGTCTGCCCCAGCAGCCACGCCAGCGGGCACAGCACACCGCCGATGAAGATCAGGTAGGCCACGCCGGCCGGTTGCAGGTGGGCGAACAGGCCATCCACCGTGAGCCGCGCCAGCCCCAGCCCGGCCAGCAGCGCCGAGATCAAAAAGTTGCGCGCCACCACCTGGGCGAAGCGCGCGCTCACCTTCGCGCCGGACGCGTAGCCCAAAGCCAGCGCCAGCAGGAAAAAGCCGATGGTCGGCGCCGTGACCACGATGGCGCTGCCCACGTGGGGCACCAGCCGACGCAGGGCGATCACCTCTGCCCCGAGGGAGCAGAAGCCTTCGATGAAGACGATCAGGTAAAGCAGGTGTCGGGGCATGGCGGGCGATGCATGCAGGTTCGGCGGGCTGCCATTATGACGCCCGCCGGGGTCAATCCGCCCTGACCAGCGCAGCACGCCATGCGGCCACCATCGCCGGGTTGAAGGCCTGATGTCCGCAGCCGGCTATCCATACCAGCCGGCTGCCGGGGATTGCAGCGTGAAGGCGCTCGGCGTTGGCCGGCGGACACACCCGGTCGTCGCGGCCGTGGATCAGCGTGACGGGCAATCCACCGAGCGTGCTGCAGCCGGCGAGGAAGTCAGCCTCATCGAGAAAGCAGCCCGCCGCGAGGTAATGCCCCTGCAGCCGGTACTTGCGCACGAGCCGGTCGAGTTCGGGCGCAGGCAGATCGGCCAGCCGTGGCACGGTGGGCTCGGCAACCGCGGATTCGTAGCGCGCCCAGGCCATTGCCGCGGCACGGGCGACAGCCGGATCGGGGCTGACGAGGCGATGCATCAGCGCGGCCAGCAGATCGCTCCGTTCGCCCTCCTCCACGCCCGCCGCCAGCGCCTGCCAGGCCGCCGGGCAGTGCTCGGCCACATCCTGGAAGAACCACCGCACATTGCCCATGCCCGGCAGAAAGCTGCTCCGCAGCACCAGCCCCGTCACCGCCTGCGGGTGCGCCATCGCGTAGGCCAGCGCCAGGGTTGCGCCCCACGAGCCGCCGGTCACCCGCCAGCGGGCAATGCCCAGTTGGCGGCGCAGGTGTTCGATGTCGGCGATGAGGTGGGCGGTGGTGTTGGCCCGCGTCTCGCCCTCCGGCTGCGACTGCCCTGCCCCGCGCTGGTCGAAAGCCACGATGCGCTGCCGGGCCGGGTCGTACAACGACAGCAGCCGCGGGCTGCAGCCGCTACCCGGCCCGCCGTGGAGCACCAGCACCGGCTCGCCCGCCGGGTTGCCGGCGATCTGCACGGCAAGCTGGTGGCCGTCGCCGACCGGAAGGAAGAAGGAATCGTCGTGGGCTGTCATCGGGGCCGCCCCAGCGGAATCATGATTTTCGTGAGGCGCGAGTATGCCGCCCTTCGCAACAATCCGTCTCACGGCTGCGCCATTCCGGCGGGCCGCAATCAATCAACAATTGGAGACAAGCCATGACCTGGACCACCCCCCAAGCCTGCGATCTGCGTTTCGGTTTCGAAATCACGATGTACATCGCCGCCAAGTAAGCCACCCCGCGTTTGCGGCACGGCCCCCCGGCCGCAAACGCCCCTCAGGGCATCGCCATGTTCATCCGAGTTCTCGGCTCCGCCGCCGGCGGCGGGTTTCCCCAGTGGAACTGCAACTGCACCAACTGCCAGGCCGTGCGCGCCGACGAGCCCGGCTTTCTGCGCCGCACCCAGTCGTCCATTGCGGTAAGCGCCACCGGCCGCCGGTGGACGCTGGTCAATGCCTCGCCGGACATCCTCCAGCAGTTTCAGGCCTTTCCCGGCAGCTGGCCGGCGGACGGGCTGCGCGGCTGCGGGGTGGAATCCGTGGTGCTGGTGGATGCCCAGATCGACCACACCACCGGGCTCTACATGCTGCGCGAAAAAGGCAGCCCGTGGCCGATCTGGACCACCGACCCGGTGTATGAAGACCTCACCCGCGGCAACCCGATCCTGCATCTGCTCGAACACTACTGCGGCGTGGACCGCCAGCCCATCCCTGACGATGGCCGGCACTTCCACCCGCAAGGCGCCGAGAGCCTCGACTGGCAGGCCCTCCCGCTGGTCTCGGCAGCGCCGCCTTACTCGCCCCATCGGGGCGCGCCGGTGCCCGGCGACAACGTGGGGCTGGTGATCGCCGACCCCGCCACCGGCCGCCGGGTGTTCTACGCGCCGGGCCTCGCCGAGATCGACGAAGCCCTCTTCGCCACCATGGCCAGCAGCGATTGCGTGATGGTGGACGGCACCTTCTGGACCGACGACGAGATGATCGCGATGGGGCTCTCGAAGAAGCGCGCCCGCGACATCGGCCACCTGGCCCAGAGCGGCCCCGGCGGCATGATCGAGCAGCTCGCCCGCCTGCCCCGCCACGTGCGCCGCATCCTCATCCACATCAACAACACCAACCCGATCCTCGACGAAGGCTCGACGGAGCGGGCCATCCTCACCGCCGCCGGCATCGAGGTGGCTTACGACGGCATGGAGATCGAACTGTGAACGCTCCCAAACCCTGGACGCCCGAAGAATTCGAAGCCCAGCTGCGCGACAAGGGCGCGGCCTACCACATCCACCACCCGTTCAACGTGATGCTCAACACCGGCAAGGCCAGCCGCGAGCAGATCCAGGGCTGGGTGGCCAACCGCTTCTACTACCAGATCATCATCCCCCAGAAGGACGCGGCGGTGATGTCCAACTGCCCCGACCGCGAGGTGCGGCGCGAGTGGATCCAGCGCATCCTCGACCACGACGGCCACGGGGACGACGCCGGCGGCATCGAGGCGTGGATTCGCCTCGGCGAGGCCGTGGGCCTCACCCGCGAGGAGATCGTCGACCAGCGCCACGTGATCCCCGCCGTTCGCTTCGCCTGCGACGCCTACCTCAACTTCTGTCGCCAGCGCCCGTGGCAGGAATCGGTGTGCTCCAGCCTCACCGAACTCTTCGCGCCCACCATCCACAAGCAGCGCCTCGCCAACTGGCCGGAGCACTACCCGTGGATCGAATCCGAAGGGCTGCAGTATTTCCGCAACCGCGTCACCCAGGCCCGCCGCGACGTGGAACAGGGGCTGGCGATCACCCTCGCCTACTTCGACACCCGCGCCGCGCAGCTCAAGGCCCTGGACATCCTCAAGTTCAAGCTCGACATCCTGTGGTCCATGAACGACGCGATGGCCCTGCGCTATGGCCTCGAAGGTGGCGTGAAGTAAAACCCACGCCCCTGTAGGTCGATCTGTAGGTCGGACTTCAGTCCGACAACCCCGTGCATTGCTGAACACGCGATGTCGGACTGAAGTCCGACCTACAGTCCAACCTACAGTCCAATCCACATTCCGGCCTACAGGAGCATCTCATGCGCCCCGCCATCCACCGCCTCTACCGCTTCCAGTGGGAGCCGGCCCAGCAGGCCCACGTGCTGCTCTACCCGGAAGGCATGGTGAAGCTCAACCAGAGCGCCGGCGAGATCCTCAAGCGCTGCGACGGCCAGCGGGACGTCGCCGCCATCGTGGCCGACCTGGAAGCCGCTTTCAACGCCACCGGCCTCGCCTCCGACGTGGAGGCCTTCCTGACGATGGCCGAAGCCCAGAACTGGATCGTCTGGAAGCCCGCGTGATGGAAACCCTGCTCGTCCCACCCCGCCCCGGCCCCCTCTGGCTGCTGGCCGAGGTCACCTACCGCTGCCCGCTGCACTGCAGCTTCTGCTACAACCCGGTGGATTTTGCCCAGGCCGGGCCCGAGCTCTCCACCGACGACTGGCTGTCGGTGATCCGCCAGGCCCGGGCGATGGGCGCGGCGCAGTTCGGCATCTCGGGCGGCGAGCCGCTGCTGCGGGACGACATCGAGATCCTGGTAGCCGAGGCGCGCAACCTCGGCTTCTACACCAACCTCATCACCTCCGGCGTGGGCCTCACCGAGGCGCGCCTGGCCGCGCTGAAGGAAGCCGGGCTCGACCACATCCAGCTCTCGTTTCAGGACGCCACCCGCGAGGCCAACGACCTCATCACCAACACCCGCACCTTCGACCTCAAGCGCAAGGTGGCCGACCTCACCAAGGCCGCCGGCTACCCCACGGTGATCAACTGCGTGCTCCACCGGGGCAACATCGACCACCTGGACCGCATCATCGAGATGGCCGCCGAGATTGGCGCCGAGTTCCTCGAGCTCGCCAACACCCAGTACCACGGCTGGGCCTTCCTCAATCGCGCCACGCTGATGCCCACCGCCGCCCAGCTGGCCGAGGCCGAGCGTGTCACCGAGCGCTGGCGTGAGAAGCTCGGCAAGGCCATGCGCATCCTGTTCGTCACGCCGGATTACCAGTCGAAGAAACCCAAGAAGTGCATGAACGGCTGGGGCGAAGTTTTCCTCGCCGTCACCCCGGATGGCCTCGCCCTGCCCTGCCACACCGCGCGGATGCTGCCGGGGCTGGAATTCCCCGACGTACGCGAGCACAGCATCGAGTGGATCTGGCGCGACTCGCCGCTCTTCAACCGCTACCGCGGCACCGCCTGGCTGCCCGAAACCTGCCAGACCTGCGACGACAAGGACAAGGACCACGGCGGCTGCCGCTGCCAGGCCTTCATGCTCACCGGCAACCCGGACGCCACCGACCCGGTGTGCCCCAAGTCGCCCGATCACCACCTCGTCACCACGGCGCTGGCCGCGGCGGAGCAACCCGACAACGCCCGACCGCTGGTCTTCCGCGATCCGAAGGAATCCCGCCGCCTCGCCCGGCCCTTCTGAACGGGGCAACGCCGCTCAGGCGATCTCCAGATACAGCGAGGCGTGGTCCGACACGTCCGCGAGAAAGCCCGCCTGGGCAGCACCGGTCAGGTCGGGCCAGCCCTTCACCTTCACCTGGGGCGCATCGGCCGCGGTGCCGAAGCGGCTGAAGCTGAGGGACGCCGACGCGATGGCGTGATCGAGGTTGGATTCCCCCGCCGAGCCCTTCCAGGTGGCCTCGCGATCCTTGGTGAGCAGCTTCATCCCGGCGCCTTCCGCCGCCTCGGCCAGCGCGGCGATCTCGGTGGGCGCATCCACCCGCAGGAACTTCTTGGCCGGCCGCGGGAACATCAGGCCCATGGTGTTCAGATCGCCCATCACCACCAGCCGCGACGCGCCCTCGCCGCCCAGGTTGCGATCCAGCGCCGCCTTGAGACTCCAGGCTTTGTCGAACATCTCGACCCGGTTGCCAAAGGCCGGCGCGTCGGTGCCGCTGTCGGTGTGAAGAAACAGCAGGTTGTACCAGATGCCGGCGTGCTTCACGCTCAGCAGCGCGCCGGGCCGCAGGCGGTCGTTGCCCACGTCGAACTCCCGCTTCTGGGAAAACACCGCCTGCTCGAAGGCGGTGCGCCGCCAGCCCACCAGGATCTCCTGCACCTGGGGCCCGTCGGTCAGCGCGAAGTCGTAGCCGGCAAACGCCTGCTCCATCAGCGCCCGCACGTTCACGTTCTCGATTTCCAGCAGGGCAAAGACATCCGGCTTCTGCTTCTTGATGTGGCTGGCCACCTTTTTAAGGCGGGTCGCACCGCCCTTGAAATGCTCGATGTTCCACGACAGGACCGAAAACTTCATGCGCATCTCTCCAGGCAGGGGAATGCCCCCGATTGTCGCACCGCCGCTGCAACACCGCTGCAACAAGGCCGCGCTCCAATGCATGTCCCGCCACCGGCCCGCCAGGGGACACATCATCAAGGACGACATCCTCATCAGCCCGATGGACGACGCCGACCGCGAAGCCGCGGCGGACGTCCTCCTCGCCGCCTTTGCCGACCCGGCCCGCTACGGCCGCGAGCGCCTCATCGACCAGCTCGCGCCCGCGCCGATGCCCTTTTATCGCCAGTTCTTCATCGCCCGCCAGCAGGACGAGCTGGTAGGCGTGGGCGGCATCAAGGCGGCCGACTGGGCCAGCGACACCCACATCCTGTACCTCTCGGCCGTTACCGAACACGCCCGCGGCCAGGGCATCGCCCGGGCGCTGATCGCCACCCGCATCGCGTGGCTGATGGAAAACTTCGAACACGGCCGGCTGCTCGTCTCCACCGCCCGGAGCCGCCGCTTCAACCGGCTGGGTTTCCGCATGGCTGGCAAGCACGACGCCGGCGGGCGGCGGCTGATGCTGCTCGAGTTCTAGCCCAACGCCGCCACCGGCGCGAGCGCATCGCCCTGTATAATCGCGGGTTTTTCGCATTCGCCGTATCCCGCCATGTCTGCAGCCGTCCAGCAAATCGCCCGCCGTCGCACCTTCGCGATCATCTCCCACCCCGACGCGGGCAAGACGACCCTGACCGAAAAGCTGCTGTGGTTCGGCGGCGCGATCCAGGTGGCCGGCGAAATCCGCGCCCGCAAGGCCGCGCGCCACGCCACCTCCGACTGGATGGAGCTGGAAAAGCAGCGGGGCATCTCGGTCACCTCGTCGGTGATGCAGTTTCCGTACCGCGACTGCGTCATCAACCTGCTCGACACCCCGGGCCACGAGGATTTCTCGGAAGACACCTACCGCACCCTCACCGCAGTCGACTCGGCGGTCATGGTCATCGACTCGGTCAATGGCGTCGAAGCCCAGACGATCAAGCTGCTCAACGTGTGCCGCCTGCGCGACACGCCCATCGTCACCTTCATCAACAAGCTCGACCGCGAAGGCCGCGAGCCCATCGAGCTGCTCGACGAAATCGAATCCGTGCTGGGCATCCAGTGCGCGCCCATGACCTGGCCCATCGGCATGGGCAAGCGCTTCCGCGGCGTGTATCACCTCTACACCGACACCATCCAGTTCTTCGACCCCCAGGCCGAAAAAGGCACCTCCGAGATCATCCAGGGCCTCGACAACCCGCGCCTCGATGAAGTGATCGGCGAACAGGCCGACGAGCTGCGCATGGACATCGAGCTCGTCCGCGGCGCCTCCCACACCTTCAACCGCGAGGCCTACCTGGAAGGCAAGCAGTGCCCGGTGTTCTTCGGCTCGGCGGTCAATAACTTCGGCGTGCAGAGCCTGCTGGATGCGGTGGTGGAGCTCTCCCCCGCGCCCCTGGCCCGCCCCGCCAAGACCCGCATGGTCGAACCCATCGAGCCCAAGTTCTCGGGCTTCGTGTTCAAGATCCAGGCCAACATGGACCCGAAGCACCGCGACCGCATCGCCTTCATCCGCGTGTGCGCCGGCCGCTTCGAGCGCGGCGGCAAGCTCAAGCAGGTGAGCACCGGCAAGAGCCTCGCCATCAACAACGCCATCACCTTCATGGCGCAGGACCGCAACACCACCGACGAAGCCTGGGCCGGCGACATCATCGGCATCCCCAACCACGGCACCATCCACCTGGGCGACACCTTCACCGAAGGCGAAGACCTGCAATTCACCGGCATCCCGAGCTTCGCGCCCGAGCACTTCCGCCGCGCCCAGATCAAGAACCCCCTCAAGATGAAGCAGCTGCAGAAGGGCCTCGAGCAGCTCGCCCAGGAAGGCGCCACCCAGCTCTTCCGCCCCACCACCACCAACGAACTCATCCTCGGCGCCGTGGGCACCCTGCAGTTCGACGTGGTGGCCCACCGGCTGGAGTTCGAATACGGCGTGGACGTGATGTTCGAATCCTGCAGCTACGCCACCGCCCGCTGGCTGCGCGGCTCCGACGCCGACCTGCGCGCCCTCGCCGACAAATCCCCCGCCAACATGGCGCTGGACGGCAACGGCGACTACGTCTACCTCGCCCCCAACCGGGTGAACCTGCAGATGGCCCAGGAACGCTTCCCGAACATCAAGTTCCTGGAGACGCGGGAGATTTACTGACGGCACCCCATCGCCAGTGGTCGTCGGCCCACGCAAAGGCAACTTTACTGCGGGCCGAACCTGAGGCA
Organism: Zoogloea oryzae; assembly: GCF_030161255.1. NCBI lineage: Bacteria > Pseudomonadati > Pseudomonadota > Betaproteobacteria > Rhodocyclales > Zoogloeaceae > Zoogloea > Zoogloea oryzae. Next base: position 11,276 of record NZ_BSPX01000041.1, on the reverse strand, counting down.
GTCAGACAAAAAGGCGGGGCAACCCGCCTTTTTCACGTCCAAACGCAGAAAAAACCCTGCGAGCAATTAATTAATCCCTCAGAGCAATTTTTTAATCAATTCGAGCAAATTAAAAATCACGGACAAAACCTGACGCTGTGAAAAAACGGAATTAATTAATCACTCGGCGCATATTTTTTAATACGAACCAGAATTTTCCCGACACTCGACGGAGTTTAATCAGCCAGATTTGGGATTAATAAATTACCGATCAAAAACGACGCTCGTCGAATTTTGATCATTTTAAATACGGCGAGGGATTAAAAACCCCTCCGCGGATATTTTCCAGGTGCCCCCGGAAATAATCGGGCGCGTAGAGGCTCACCACCCAACCCCGGAAGGTTTATCAAAGCCAGGGACGCTGCGCCGGGCTTTCCCCGCCCCGCAGAACTCGACCCCTGCCAGCCGAGCCCCGGACGCCGTTCCCCGCTCCGGCTGACGATGAACGCACACCCTAAACTCCACTTGCATTTCACTGAATCGTGGCCTTAAATCCGTAAGACATACACCTGCTCGCCTTTCCGACGCTGGCTTATAAACCCTGATCTGCTCCCGCCCCGGATCCAGGCACCGAGGCGCCAACGTGCCTCCAGCGGGAAGCATCAACGATTTACAGCACGCAAATTCTTGTCTTTTGCTCGACCGCCGAGCACAGGCCGGCAGTTCGCGCGCTTATCGTGCAAGACGCTGAAGGCTTCAGGTGATGACGTCTACTTCGCGCAATGAATCAGTCAAATTGGAGGCACAAAATGCTTGATTTCAAGAAGGGATGGAATCTGGAGATACAGAAATATGCCAGCAAGTACGGGCACTACGCGGCATATCTGGAATCCTTCGACAGCAAGGCCATCATTTCGGCGCTGTGGGATGCCAAGGATCATTATCACGATCAATGGACGACCAAGCTCTTCAAGAATGCGCAGGATATCCATGACTCAGTCAATGTCGTGACGATCGAGCAGGGAACGCATCAACCTGAAGATCAGGTCGGCGGTGGCTTTATCCTGCATTTCACCGGACGAGATGCGGACGGGGTGGCGTTTCACTTCTATATCAAACAGAGACAAAACGGCGATCCTTACATCTTCGAGATCACCTACATGGACAGCGGGCATCTGGTGCGCTGCCAATATGCTTGATTCGCGCCATGCGCGACTGGCATTAGCCATTCCCCCACCTGAAACTCATCACGCAGCCTTGGGCAAGTCAGCTCAAGGCTGCGCAGTTTCGGATCGGCGGACAACGCCTGTCCTCGGTCTTCGTCCTTCTCGTCGTCGGATGCAAAACCAGGCGTCCCCAGAGAGCGGGGCTACCGAAACGGGCTTCAATCCCGATCACCGTGTCCGCCACGCAGGCCACGAGGTCGATCTTTGCCAGATCGGGACAAACCATTGTAATATCCATTTCAATTTGCCTCATCGCCGTTCGGACTGAACGTCGACGCTTCAGTCCCGGCATCCAGATCCCCGGCGGAAAGCCCACCGGGCGAGCGAGGCGAAGTCTTTTTCCAGTCGGTCAAGCCAATCTGCGCCGCAAACCGGGCAGGTCGAATTGACTTCACCCCAAGCCTCCAGGAAAGCTCGGAACATGCGGATCGCCGTTGCCTTGTTGTTTATCATTCACGTCTTTGCATCATCCGCTTCCGCCGGGGAGTTCGTCACGGGCACGGCAATAAACGATGCAGCGAAGATTTCGGACCGGGACAAACAGACTTTCCATTTAGCGGTCGTCCCTGCGGGTTCGCATGTCGGCGCAACCGCCGCGCTCTTGACGCAGAAATTCCTGGCTGCTGCAAAAGCCAGAGCAAACCTGGCGGTAATTGGCCCAGACCCCAACCTTACAGCGTCCGCTGTAGTGCTGGCGCTTCAAATAGCCGCCGATGACTCCCTGATTGGCGCCACAATCCTCTATGTCGGCGATACCGAATATACCGAGGAACTCCAAACTGCCGCGCTTCCAACCGGGGCCACCGTCCGTACATCCCAGTATTCAGGCAAATGAGCACTACTCGCCATCGCACCGGATCTGTGCCGAAGCTCGAATAATCCTGTGACTTGGGAAGGCAAAACCTTCAAGTTCCACTCACGCTCTGACATCCCCATGACTCACAGACTCCTTATTTCCCTCAGCCTGATTTCCCTTCTTCCCGGATGTGTCACGCAACCCAGCAAGCCAGAGCCAAAGCTTGTCATTGGCGACCCTTCTGGATTTGTCAAAACAGTAGACATAAGAAAAACAGACTTGAAGTCAGTCTGCAGTTTCAACAAATTCCAGGAGGGATTTCGTTACGCCTACATGAGCATGTGGAACGGTCGAATAGAAAAAGTTCTGGCATCAAAGCCGAGGCCCGATATTTCCAGCTATTACGAGAGCAAGATCTTCTACTCCAAGCCAAACACGAAGGCTGCTCTTGATGCCAATCCTGGTGACCGTGATCAATATAGCGAGTGTCAGGAGGGCAGCTACCAGCAGGGCAAGATGAATGGTTTTCTATACTCGCAAGAAGATCTGAAGGGGCTTGAAGCAGGTGCGCCGAAGTAATCGTTATTCCAGCCAAGGCCGGCAGGCGCTCAGTCTTCTCGAACGTACCCTTGGCGAATAGGCAACATCCGGATCGTCCCTTCTCGCCCTCCTGTGCGTGCGTTAACCTTCACCCATGCGCCGTCTCGCCCTCAGCCTCATCCGCTTCTACCAGCGTCACCTCTCCCCCCACAAAGGCTTCTGCTGCGCCTACCGCACCCACACCGGGCGGCAGAGCTGTTCGGCGCTGGGGTATCGGGCGGTGCGGCGGTTCGGGGTGATTGGCGGTGTCAGGGTGCTTCAGGCGCGAACGCAGCTGTGCGGCGTGGCCCATCGGCGTTTCTCGCCGCCACTGCGGCTGCCACCGCTTGCGCAGCGGGGCGTGTGCGACGTGGGCTGCGATCTGCCCTGCGACGGCAGCTGTCACCTGCCGTCGTGCAATGCGTGCAACTCGCTCGGCACGCCTCTGGAATGCGCGTGCAGGCTGGCCGATTGCGGCAGCAGTAGTTGCGGTGACTGGCCCTCGCGGAAGGACGCCCGAAGGCGCGAGGCGGAGGCAGGCATCTACCTTCCGCCCCAGCGCAATCCCGGCCGCCGGTAGGCGCCGCGCTCAGTTTGGCGCGGTTCCCTTTTCCGCCTCGGCGGTATCGCCACCCGAGGCCTCCACAAAAGCCGGGCTGTCCTTCAGCAGATCCGAGTAATAGACCATTCCCGCGTCGGTGCGATAGCCGTCGGCGGTCTTGATGGCTTTGGGTTCGACACCGATCTTCAGCGACGGCACGTACATCCCCGGTTTTGCCGGGTCCGCCGGCCGCAGCACCACCGCCATGCGCACGCTCACCGGCACGCCGCGGGAATCATTGGCGACCCGTTTGGCGAACTCGTCGAGCATGTCCTTCGGCGCACGCAGTTGTCGGGCCGACGCATCTGCCAGCTGCACCCGGGGCCAGCTGGCCTTCACGAGGCTCATACGACGGGCGTCCGGCGAGCTCACGCGCAGGTAGCTCCCTTCGACCAGCACGCCACCCACCGCCCGCAGCATCGTGGTGGTGGCGCCTTCGGCCATGATGGGCGTGTCGGCGGTGGCCGCCGTCGAGGCCGGAACGCGGCGGTCGGTCTTGGTGAGGATCTCCCGGAAATCAGTAAACATTACCTCATCGGCGGAGATGCCCAGCCGTTTGGCGAGGGCCTCGTGGGAGGCGCGGATGCCCTTGATGCGGCTGGCGAAGGTGGCGCGTGCGACGGGCTTCACGTCGGTCTGGCGCCACGTCACGTAGAGCCGGCCGGCCTGGGGCTCGAAGCGGTAGACCGCGTCGCCCGCATCGACGAAATCGCCGGACTTGTCGGGGTTGCGGCTGCGCAGCCCGAAGAACTTCTCAAGCTCGGCGCTGTTCGAGATCGCCAGCGGCCTTGAATTTGTTGCGGCCGCCTGCACCCGCTCCATGACCTTGGCGAGGCCGGCGCTGTCGATGGGCGGCAGCGCCATGCGCACCGCCTCGGCGTAGTTCTCGGAGAACTTGCCGATCGCGGCGGCCGGTGTGCCGAGGGGGTTGTCCTGGGTCTGTGCCTGCGCCCAGGCTGGCGATCCGGCCGTGGCAAAGGCCAGCACCAGCAGGGATGCGATGTAGCGTGTTTTCATGACCAATCCTCCAGGTATCGGCTCAGTTGGGCAGCGCCGGGCCGTCGTCCGGGTTGCAACCCGAATTCCAGCGCGTGTGCATCCAGTTGGGCGTGGGGTGAGCCCAGTGGCCGTTGTAGGTTTCGTCGTGGATGGCCTGGGCCGCCGCCGCCGTCGCGCCAAAGCCGACGGCCACCGGGCAGATGGTCTTGTAGGAGTTGTACCAGTGGTCCACGTGGTGCATGTTGTCGATCCATGCCCGAGCCACACCGCGGGAGTTCATCGCCTCGCTGGCGAGGTCGCGGTACTCATCCACATACGACGAACCGATGTACATCAGGCCGTGGAAGCCGGTGATCACATGCACGCCCTGGGCGGCGTCGAACCACTGGGTGCGCTGGCTGTAGCGGATGCTGTTGCACGACGACAGGTGCATGAAACGCATCCACCCGCCGGAGTTCCAGCCCAGCCGCATCTTGCTCGAACTGGCCGAGCAGCTCCCGTCCGGATCCTTGTCGTAGATCGTGCCGGTCCAGCGGCCAGAACCCCAGCCACCGTGCAGGCACATCAGACCGGCGTCGTTCCAGTCGATGCCGCTCCCGGTGTCGTCGATGCCCCACGATTTGGGCGGGTTGTCGGCGTAGCGGTTGCCCTGCACCAGATGGAAATTGCGCCACCATTGCACCCAGCCCTTGTCGCCCATCTTGTGGCGCCAGGCCATGCACATGTCGTCCCACCAGTTGCGCTGGGAGCCGCCGCACTGGCCGCCCCAGGTGGTGATGGCCGACGAGCCCGCGTACTGGGCACCGGCGTCAGGCGCCAGGCTCGCCGCCAGCAGGCAGGCTGCCCAGGCGGTCACGCGCCACCGTGTCGATTTCGCTGTCGTTCGCATGTTGTGTCCTCCTGTGGAGATACCCTCCCGCCGGCGGAACTGCGGAGGGCAGGCGGTCGATACCGACGGTATCCGCCGAACCCGGGGGCGCCTGAATCCGACGCCGCCTCCTTGCCCGAACCTGGAAATCACGCCCCGCGCCCGGCCGTCGTCCGGCAGAACGCGGGGGACGGGATGCCTAGCTTGCGACGGCTGTTGCCAGGTCGAATCAGCGCGTCATGTCATCCCGGTTGCTTCCAGCATAGACCACTCAAAAAGACATAAGACACATCAGTGCATAATCGAAAGCACGGTTGCGATAGCGTCGCTCCCGATCTGGCTTTGTGGCCACAAATGCGGCCGTCGAAGCCCGTTGGCCCCGGCGTCATCCAAGCCGGGGGCCTTCCCCCACCACAAGGATCGATCATGACCACCCAACAGATTCAGCTACACCGCGTCATCCGCAGCACGCCGGAGCGGGTCTATCGCGCCTTTCTCGACCCCGCCGCGTGGGCAAAATGGCTGCCGCCCCACGGCTTCGTGGGCACCGTGCATCAGCTCGAACCCCAGGTGGGCGGCCGCTACCGGATGTCCTTCACCAACTTCACCACCGGCCACAGCCACAGCTTCGGCGGCGAATATCTCGAGCTCGAACCCAACCAGAAGCTGCGCTACACCGCCGCCTTCGACGACCCGAACCTGCCGGGCCAGATGCAGACGACGGTGGTCATCCGCGAGGTTTTCTGCGGGATGGAGCTCCACATCGTCCAGGAAGGCATCCCGGCGGTGATCCCCCTCGAAGCCTGCTACCTGGGCTGGCAGGAGTCGCTCCAGCTGCTCGCCCAGCTTGTAGAACCCGAAATCCGCGGCTGACCACCCCGCCGGACTCTATGCTGAATCATCCAGCCACAGGAGACACGCCATGGTGCTGACCGTTTTCCGCGCCCGCCTGAAAGACGAGGGCCGCGATGCCTACTACGCCCTCGCACCCAGGATGGGCGAACTCGCTCGCGCCATGCCGGGCTACAAGTCCCACAAGGTCTTTGTGGCCGAAGATGGCGAGCGGGTGACGATCGTCGAGTTCGAGGACGAAGCCAGCCAGCAGGGCTGGGCCCGGCAGGTGGATCACGTGGCCGCCAAGCAGGAAGGCCGCAAGTCGTTCTACGCCGAATACCGCCTGCAGATCTGTCAGGTGATGCGCGGATCCAGCTTCAAGGCCGATTGAAACAACGCCCACCTTCCTTGGCAGGCTGTCGTCCCCGGGGCTAAGATGGACAAGCCATCCGGATAAACGTCCCTGCCCCAGAAAGCCCCGCCGCCATGAAACTCCACGCCTTCGTCGCGATGCCCTTCGGCACCAAAGCCGACCCGGACGGCAAGCTGATCTACTTCAACCGCATCTACGACGAGCTCCTGCGCCCCGCCCTCGAAAATGCCGGGCTCGACGTGATCCGGGCCGACGAGGAACAGCGCGCCGGCGACATCCGGGTGGACATGTTCCAGGAACTCCTGATGGCCGACCTGGTGCTGGTGGACCTCACCCTCGACAATCCCAACGTGTGGTACGAACTGGGCGTACGCCACGCCCTGCGCGCCCGGGGCGTGGTCCTCACCCTCGGCCCGCGGGGCACCAAGCCCTTCGACATCTACACCGACCGCAAGCTCGGCTATCACCTGAAGGACGGCGCGCCTGATCCGGACTTCCTCACCGCCGACATCGACGCGCTCGCCGAGATGACCGCCGAGACCCTCGCCGCCGGCCCCGAGCGCATCGTCAGCCCGGTGTATTCGCTGCTGCCCAACCTCACCGAGCCCGACTGGAAATCCCTCCGCGCCGGCGCCGCGCGGGAGTTCTGGCGCCACTACGACGACTGGAGCACCTGGATCGAGCGGGCCCGCAAGGCCGAGCGCCCCGAAGACATCCTGGTGCTCGCCGAGGAAGCCCCGGTCACCGCCCTGCGGGTCGAAGCCAGGCTCCTGGCCGGCAAGGCCCTGATGAAGGGCCGGCACTTCAACTTTGCCCTGGAGCAGTTCGAAGCCGCCTGCCGCTTCGACCCCACCAACCTCGAAGCGGCCCGCAACCGGGGCATGTGCCTGCAGCGCATCGGCCGTGCCGACGACGCCCGGGCGATCTACAAGAAGATCCTCGCCGACCACCCCCGGGAGGTCGAAACCTGGGCCCTGCTCGGCCGGCTCGACAAGGACGCCTGGGTCGAGGCCTGGAACCGCGACGGCAGCACGCCCGAGCAGAAACGCAGCGACGCCGGCTACGAAGACGCCCTGCTCCTCACCGCGATCGAATCCTACGTCACCGCCTTCCGCGCCGCGCCGGGCCACTACTACTCGGGCATCAACGCCCTCACCCTCATCCACCTCTACCGGGATCTCACCGGCCAGCCCTCGCCCTACGACGCCCAGCTCGACTGCATGGCTGGCGGCGTATCGTGGGCCACCGGCTGCGAACTGCTCGCCAACAACAACTACTGGGGCCGCGCCACCCTCGGCGATCTGGCCGTGCTGGACGGCGATGCCGCCACCGTCACCCGCGCCTACAAAGAGGCCATCGCCCTCGCCGACAAGGACTGGTTCTCCCTCGACTCGACCCTCGGCCAGCTGCGCCTCCTGCAGTCCATCGGATTTGCTCCGGATCGCGTGGCCGCCGGCATCGCCACCTTCGAACGCGCCCTGGGCCGTCTGCAGAAACCCGCCGAAAGCTGGAAGCCCGAGAAAGTCTTCCTGTTCTCCGGCCACATGATCGACGCGCCCGACCGCAAGCAGCCACGCTTCCCCTCCGACAAGGAACCGATCGCCGCCGCCGCCATCGCCAAGGCGCTGGACGATCTGGGCGCCACCGCTGCCGATCTCGCCCTCACCCAGGGCGCCTCGGGCGGCGACATCCTGTTTGCCGAGGCCGCCATCGCCCGCGGCATGAAGGTGCAGCTCCTGTTGCCCCTGCCCGAGCCCGAGTTCATCACCGCGTCGGTGCTCCCTGCCACCAACGGCGACGACTGGAGGAAGCGCTTCCTCGCCCTGCGCGACAACCCCCTGTGCCAGCCCCCGCGCGTGATGCCCGACGAGCTCGGCCCCCTGCCCTGCGACAGCCACGGCAACGCGCTCAACGCCTTCGAGCGCTGCAACCTGTGGCTCCTCAACAGCGCGCTCGCCTGCGGCATCCAGCGCACCCGCTTCATCTGCCTCTGGAACGGCGCCGGCGGCGACGGCCCTGGCGGCACCCAGCACCTGGTGGAAGAGGTCAAGCGCCGCACCGGACAGGTCACCTGGCTCGACACCCGCAAGATGTGGTAATCCCCAAAAAAACTGCAGGAAAGGACACCCGCCATGCCCACCGCCCTCGAAAAGCGCATCACCGCACCCGGCCCGAAGAAGATCCTCTCCTGCGACGGGGGCGGCATCCTCGGGCTGATGAGTGTCGAGATCCTGGCAAAGCTCGAAGCCGACCTGCGGGCCGAACTGAAAAAGCCCGACCTGCTGCTGTGCGACTACTTCGACTTCGTGTGCGGCACCAGCACCGGGGCCATCATCGCCGCCTGCATCGCCGCTGGCATGAGCACCGACAAGATCCGCAAGTTCTATGTGGATGGCGGCAAGCAGATGTTCGACAAGGCCTCCCTGCTCAAGCGCCTGCACTATTCCTACAACAAGGAGCCGCTAGCCAAAAAGCTCCAGACCGAGTTCTCCGCCGCGCTGGGCAGCGACACCACCCTCGGCAGCCCCGGCCTGCGCTCGGTGCTGATGATGGTGATGCGGAACGCCACCACCGACTCGCCCTGGCCGGTGAGCAACAACCCCTTCGCCAAGTACAACCAGCGCAATCGCCCCGACTGCAACCTGCTGCTGCCCCTGTGGCAGCTGGTACGCGCCAGCACCGCCGCGCCCACCTACTTCCCGCCCGAGGTGGTGACCCTCGGCAAGGGCAAGGACGCCTACGACTTCGTGTTTGTGGATGGCGGCGTCACCACCTACAACAACGCCGCCTTCCTGGCCTTCCAGATGGTCACCGCCGCGCCCTACAAGCTCAACTGGAAGACCGGCACCGACCAGCTGCTCATCGTCTCCACCGGCACCGGCAGCACGCCGGCCGTGCGCCCCGGCCTCAAGCCCGCAGACATGTGGCTGCTCGACGCCGCCAAGACCGTGCCCGGCGCCCTGATGAACGCCGCCGCCGCCGGCTGGGACATGGCCTGCCGGGTGCTGGGCGAATGCCGCTTCGGCCGCCCCATCGACCGGGAAGTGGGCGATCTGGTGGGCGATGGCACCTTCTCCGGCGCCAAGCAGTTTGCCTACGTGCGCTACGACCCGGACGTGAGCCAGCCCGGCCTCGACGCCCTGGGCCTCTCCGACGTCAAATCCGCCGACGTGCAGACGCTCGACTCCATCGAGCACATCCCCGAGATCCGGCGGGTCGGCGAAGCCTTCGCCAGGCGCTACGTGGATGTGAAGCAGCAGCTGCGCGGCTTCCTCTGAACCCCATCGGCGCCCAACCATGAACGACCCGCCCGCCCCGCTCCAGAACGCCCCGCCGGCTGCCCCCGAGCCGGCGGAACACCGGCGCCGCCCGCCTCGCGAGCGGCACTCCTTCGCCGCGCGGCTGTTCGGCTACGACCTGTTCATCTCCTTCGCCCTCGGCCATCTGCCCCGGGGCACCCAGTCCTACGCATCCGACCTCGCCCGCCAGCTGCGCGAGCGGGATTTCGCGGTGTTCTACAGCGAAGACGAAGCCGCCCCCGGCGACGAGCTCAACGAAACCCTCAAGCGCGCCCTCGCCCGCGCCCGCATCCTGGTGGTGATCGCCAACAAGGGCATGCTCCAGCGCCCCGGCTGGGTGCAAACCGAGGTCGAGACCTTCCGCGCCCTGCACCCCGAGCGGCCGATCATCCCCATCAGCATCGACGGCGCCCTCACCGACCCGGAGCTCGTTCCCGCCATCAGCAACTGGCTCCCGGTGGGCGACACCATCTGGCTCGACGAACCCCTCGAGGCCGTCGCCCACGGCATCGCCAGCCGCGACGTGGTGACGCGCCTGTGCCTCGCCCCCACCCACATGCGCGCCAGCCAGTGGTGGCGAGCCACGGTGACTGGCGTCGGGCTGGCGCTGGTGGCCCTCACCGCCAGCTCGATCTGGTCCGAACACCGGGCCCGCGAGCATGCCAACGAAGCCCTCGCCGAAGCCCAGCGCGCCCAGCGCGCCGAAGCCCGCGCCGTGGCCGAGCTGCGCAACTCCACCGGCCTGCGCCTGCGCGCCGAATCCTCCGCGATGCTCGCCGGGCTGCGCCCCGATCCCGACGAACGCGCCCTGCTCCAGCTGCTCGCCGCCCTGCGCCTGGGCGGCGCCGAACGCCCGCCCGATGCCGAGGCCGAAGGCGAGCTTCTCGCCAGCCTGCGCCACGAACGCTTTCTGGTGCGCCTCGTGGGCACCGCCGACGAATTCATCGCGATGGCCGTCAGCCCCGGCGGCGAGCGCCTCGTCACGGTGGCCGACGACCACACCCTGCAGCTCTGGAACGCCCGCACCGCCACCCCCCTGGGCGCACCCATCGAAGCCGACGCCAACACCACCCGCGCGATCGCCTTCAGCCCCGACGGCCGCAGCCTCATCACCGGCAGCAACGACACCACCCTGCGCCTTTGGGACGTGGGCGACACCACCCTCGAACCGGCCCTCGCCTTCCCCTTCACCGGCCACATGGACGCCGTGCGCAGCGCCATCTACAGCCCCGACGGCAGCCTCGTGGCCTCGGGCAGCGACGATCGCACCGCCATGCTGTGGGACGTGCGCACCAGCAAGCCCACCGTCCCGCCCCTCACCGGCCACCGGGACGCCGTCACCGCCGTCGCCTTCAGCCCGGACGGCAAACGCCTCGTCACCGGCAGCAACGACAACACCCTGCGCCTGTGGGACGTGGCCACCGGCCGCGCCATCGGCAAGCCCTTCATCGGCCACACCGATTCGGTGCGCTGCGTGGCCTTCAGTCCGGATGGAAAACGCCTCGTCTCGGGCGGCTGGGACGACACCCTCATCATCTGGGACGTGGCCCGCGGCCGCCCGGCGGCCCCGCCCCTCGTCGGCCACGACGGCCTGGTGCGCAGCGTCACCTTCAGCCGTGACGGCCGGGAGATCCTCTCCGCCGGCGAGGACGGCACCCTGCGCCTGTGGGACGCCGCCACCGGCGCCCCCCTCGGCGAGCCGCTGGCCGGCCACGGCGACGC
>NZ_BSPX01000040.1:0-44219 GCF_030161255.1 Zoogloea oryzae | reverse complement strand
TGCACTCGACGCTGGGCTACCTGCCGCCCACGGCCTATGAACGGAAAACCGCAGTACAGCACCCTATCGAGGTGTCCGGTATTACTTGACCACTACATGAGGTCCAATGCTGCACCTAAAAGGTGCAAGCGTGGGCCTTGGCGGTCCGACCTTGCGGGTCTGAGCTGCATGTGTGCAGGTCTGAGGTTCGGCATCGAACCTCCAGGGTGCAGGCGTGCCCAAAAAAGATGCACGCCTGCACCTCAGCGGTCCGACCTCGGATGTCCGAGGTCCGTGCATGCGGGTCTGAGGTCCGGCGCTGCACCTTTGAGGGGCATGGTCGGACCTCCGAGGAGCACGCGCGCCCCTTCGGTCAGTGTTGCAGGATCTTCGCCAGGAACTGCTGGGCGCGTTCGGAGCGCGGGTTGGCGAAGAAGGCTTCCTTGGTGTCGTCCTCGACGATGTGGCCGCGGTCCATGAAGATCACCCGGTTGGCCACCTTGCGCGCAAAGCCCATCTCGTGGGTGACGCACATCATGGTCATGCCTTCCTGGGCGAGCTCGACCATCACGTCGAGCACCTCGTTGATCATCTCTGGGTCCAGCGCCGAGGTGGGCTCGTCGAAGAGCATGCAGATCGGGTCCATCGACAGGGCGCGGGCAATCGCCACGCGCTGCTGCTGGCCGCCCGAGAGCTGGCCGGGGAACTTGTCGGCGTGGGCCTTGAGGCCGACCCGGTCGAGCAGCCCCACGCCCTTGGCGCGGGCTTCTTCCTTGCTGCGGCCGAGCACCTTCTCCTGGGCGATGGTGAGGTTCTCGGTGATGCTCATGTGCGGGAAGAGCTCGAAGTGCTGGAACACCATGCCCACCCGGCTGCGCAGCTTGGGCAGGTTGGTCTTCGGGTCGCCCACCGAGATGCCGTCCACGTGGATGGTGCCGGACTGGAAGGGCTCGAGGCCATTGACGCACTTGATGAGGGTGGATTTGCCCGAGCCGGACGGCCCGCAGACGACCACCACCTCGCCCTTGGCGACCCGGGTGCTGCAGTCGGTGAGCACCTGGAAGCTGCCGTAGTGCTTGGAAACCTTGTCGATCGTGATCATCTGGATTGAGTCCTAAACCGTCGCCATCCGCTTCTGCAGCCGCCGCACCACCTGCGACAGGGAGAAGCACAACACGAAATACACCGCGCCCGCAAAGAGCAGCAGCTCCACCAGCCGGCCGTCCCGGTCGCCCACCTTGTAGGCCGCGCCGAAGAAGTCGGCCAGCGCCGACACATACACCAGCGAGGTGTCCTGGAACAGCACGATGGCCTGGGTGAGTAGCAGCGGCACCATGTTGCGGAAGGCCTGGGGCAGCACCACCAGGCGCATCGCCTGGGCGTAGGTCATGCCCAGCGCCGACGCCGCCGACACCTGGCCCTTGGGCACGCTCTGGATGCCGGCGCGGATGATCTCGGAGTAATAGGCCGACTCGAACAGCGCGAAGCCCACCATCGCCGAGGTGAGCCGCACGTCGGTGTTGGGGGCGAGGTTGAGGAAACCCTTGAGCAGCTGCGGCACGATCAGGAAGAACCACAGCAGCACCATCACCAGCGGGATCGCCCGGAACAGGTTGACGTAGCCGGCGGCGAACCACGCCAGCGGCTTGATGGTGCCCAGGCGCATCAGCGCCAGCAGGGTGCCCCACACGATGCCGACGATCACCGCAGTGACGGTGATCTCCAGCGACACCTTCATGCCCTCCCATAGGAAGGGCAGCGCGCCGGGGATGGAGGACCAGTCGAATTCGTAGTTCATCGCATGCGTCTCCTCATTTGCCGCCGATGTAGCCCGGCACCCGGGTCCGCGCCTCGACCACCCGCATCAGGCTCATCACCACCACGTTGATGAGGAGGTAGAGCACCGTGACGGCGATGAAGGATTCGTAGGGCTGGGCGGTGTAATCCACCAGCTGGCGGCCCTGGGCGGCGAGCTCGAGCAGGCCGATGGTGGAGCACACCGCGGAGTTCTTGAAGATGTTGAGGAACTCGGAGGTGAGCGGCGGCACGATCAGCCGGAAGGCCATCGGCAGCAGCACGTGGCGGTAGGTCTGGCCGAGGGTGAAGCCCAGCGCGAGGCCGGCGCTCTTCTGGCCGCGGGGCAGGGCGTCGATGCCGGAGCGCACCTGCTCGCACACCCGCGCGCTGGTGAAGAAGGCCAGGCACACCATCGCCGCCACGAACTGCTGGGTGAGCGGATTGAGCTTCTGCTTGAAGGCGTCGCCCAGCCCGAAGGGCAGCAGCTCGGGCAGCACGAAATACCAGATGAACAACTGCACCAGCAGCGGAATGTTGCGGAAGATCTCCACATAGGCGCCGGCGAGCCGCGACAGGCCCTTGTGGGGCACGGTGCGCAGCACGCCCATCAGGCTGCCCAGCAAAAGGGCGATCACCCACGCCGAGAGGGACAGGGCCACGGTGGTCTGCAGCCCGGCCAGCATCCACCCCAGATAGGTGGTCTCGCCGGTCGGTACCGGGCTCGAGAAGATGCTCCAGTTCCAGTTGTAGCTCATGGCTTGGTGGGAAGTGGGAGGTGGGTAATGGGTAATGGGGAGTGGGGAGTGGGCGGGAGGGGACTGCAGGGTGTGGCGCCACCCCATTCCTTATTCCCTGCTACCCAGATGAATGAGTGGGCAATGGGAAATGGGAAATGGGGAGTGGGTGCTGGGAGGCCGGGAAAGGGGCTCCGCCCCCACTCCCTACTCCCCATTTCCCATCACTCGAACGGCTTGTCGTTGGGCGCCTTGTAGAGCTTGAGCATCGCGTCGGAGAGCGGGAAGTTGAGGTTCAGGCCCTTGGGCGGGATGGGCTGGGTGAACCACTTCTTGTAGATGGCTTCGGCTTCGCCGGAGGTCATGGCCTTGGACAGCGCGGCGTCGACCACTTTCTTGAAGCCTGGATCGTCCTTGCGCATCATGCAGCCGTAGGCTTCGAAGCTCTGGGGCATGCCGACCACGGCCCAGTCGGCGGGCTTCTTGGCCTTGGCGAGTTCGCCGTAGAGCAGGGCGTCGTCCATCATGAAGGCGACGGCGCGGCCCGTTTCCAGCGTGAGGAAGGCTTCGCCGTGATCCTTGGCGGAGATGATGTTCATGCCGAGCTTCTTGTCCTCGTTCATCTTGCGGATGAGGCGCTCGGAGGTGGTGCCGGCGGTGGTCACCACGTTCTTGCCGGCGAGATCGGGGAAGTCCTTCACGCCGGAATCCTTCTTGGTCATCAGGCGCGTGCCGATGATGAAGATGGTGTTGGAGAAGGCGACCTGGCGGGCCCGTTCGGTGTTGTGGGTGGTGGAGCCGCACTCGATGTCGATGGTGCCGTTCTGGACGAGGGGGATGCGGTTCTGGGAGGTGACCGGGGTGAGCTTGGTCTGGATGCTGGCGAGCTTGAGCTCGGCCTTCACCGCGTCGACCACCTTCAGCATCAGCTCCTGGCTATAGCCCACCACCTGCTGCTTGTCGTCGTAGTACGAGAAGGGGATCGAGGATTCCCGGTGGCCGAGGGCGATGGTGCCGGTTTCCTTGATCTTCTTGAGGGTCGGCGACTCCTGGGCCAGCACCGGTTGGGCCAGCAGGACTGCGGTGGTGACAAGGGCGAGTTTGGAAAGACGGGACATGGGCAGTTCCTCCGGTTCGGGATCGAGGGTTCGACAGGCTCGTTCGCACCGATTGTGCCCCAGCCGGCGCCGGCTGTGGGCGTCAATTGCAGGCCGGGCGCGGCTCTCAGTGGGCGACGAAGCGGGCCACCGGCACGCCGTCGGCGAGCAGCTCGAGCCGGTCGGCGGCCTGGATGCGGTGGGTGGCCCGGGAGAGCGCCTGGAGGAAGGCCGATTCGACCGCCATCTCCGGGCAGGCCATGCGGGTGGTGGCCAGCGGCAGGATGCTGAGGCCGGTGCCGCCCCAGCTGCGGTATTCGCCGCTCATGCGGTTGCAGCCGGTGGTGCCGGTGACCCGGCGCCGCTCGGCGTCGAACTGGATTGATGGGGCGCGCGGGCCGGCGGGCAGCGTGACGCTGCTGCCGGGCAGGCTATCGAGGGTCCAGCGCGTGGTGGGCAGGTCGGCCGCGTTGGGGCAGCCCTGGCCGGGCAGGGCGGGGTCGAAGCGGCCGACGATCAGCATCTCGATGCGGCCGGCTTCGGGGCCGGGGCGGGTTTCGAGGTGGCCGGCGAGGCTCACCGCCAGCGGGGCGGCGGGCTGGCTGCGGTGGGCGGCATAGGCCCGTTCCAGCGCCAGGTTGGCGCCTTCCTGGGCCACCGGCAGCCGGCGGCCGTCGCTGCAGCGGGTGAACAGGCCGGCATCGGCGAAGTACACGAAGATGCCGGTCTGCACGCCGGCCGGCTTCGCGTGGCTGTCGGGGGCCGCCAGCGCGGGGGCGCTGGCGGCGAGGCTGGCAAGCAGGGCGATGAAGACAGTGGGGCGCATGGCGGGCTCCGGAAGCGGCAAAGCCCCGATTATGCCGCCGTCACCCGCGCGTGGATCGCCTTGAGGTCGGCTTCGTCGAGGGTTTCGCGGGCCAGCAGGTCGCGGGCGGTGTCTTCGAGGATGGCCTGGCGCTCGGTGAGGATCGCCACGCTGCGCTCGAAGGCCCGGGCGACGATCTCGCGCACCGCGCAGTCGATCTCCCGGGCGGTCTCCTCGGAGTAGCTGCGCTCCTGGGGCGGGTTGGCGTTCTGGCCGAGGAAGTTGCTCTTCTCGGTGTCGTAGGCCACGTTGCCGAGCCCGGCGTGCATGCCGAAGCGCATCACGATGGAGCGGGCGATGCTGGTGACCTTCTGCAGGTCGTCGGAGGCGCCGGTGGAGACTTCGCCGAAGACGATCTGCTCGGCGGCGCGGCCGCCCAGCAGCACGGCCATCTTGTTCTCCAGCTCGGCGCGGGTCATCAGGAAGCGATCCTCGGTGGGGCGCTGGATGGTGTAGCCGAGGGCGCCCACGCCCCGCGGGATGATGCTGATCTTGTGCACCGGGTCGGTGCCGGGCAGGCCCATCGCCACCAGGGCGTGGCCCATCTCGTGGTAGGCGACGACGGTGCGCTCGTGTTCGTTGAGCACGCGGTTCTTCTTCTCGAGGCCGGCGACGATGCGCTCGACCGCCACGGTGAAGTCCTCCACCGTCACGCCCGTGCCATTGCGGCGGGTGGCCACCAGCGCGGCCTCGTTGCACAGGTTGGCGAGGTCGGCGCCGGAGAAGCCCGGGGTGAGGGCGGCGACCTTCTCGGCGTCCACGTCCGGTGACAGGGTGATCTTCTTCATGTGCACCGCGAGGATGGCGATGCGGCCCTTCTTGTCGGGGCGATCCACCAGCACCTGGCGGTCGAAGCGGCCGGCGCGCAGCAGGGCCGGGTCGAGCACTTCGGGGCGGTTGGTGGCGGCCAGCAGCACGAGGCCCGAGGACGAGTCGAAACCGTCGAGCTCGACCAGCAGCTGGTTGAGGGTCTGCTCCTTCTCGTCGTGGCCGCCCATCGCGAAGGCGCCGCGGGCGCGGCCCATGGCGTCGAGCTCGTCGATGAAGATGATCGCCGGGGCCTTGGCGCGGGCCTGCTCGAAGAGGTCGCGCACGCGGGCGGCGCCCACGCCGACGAACATCTCGACGAACTCGGAGCCGGAGATCGAGAAGAAGGGCACGCCGGCCTCACCGGCCACGGCCTTGGCGAGCAGCGTCTTGCCGGTGCCCGGCGGGCCGACCAGCAGCACGCCCTTGGGCACGCGGCCGCCCAGCCGGCCGTAGGATTTCGGGTCCTTCAGGAAGCCGACGACTTCCTTCAGCTCGTCCTTGGCCTCATCCACGCCGGCTACATCGTCGAAGGTGACGCCGGTGTTGGCTTCCACGTACACCTTGGCCTTGCTCTTGCCGAGGTTCATGAAGCCGCCACCGCCCATGCCCTGCTTGTCGGCGAACTTGCGCATGGCGAACATCCAGATGCCCACGAAGATCACCGCCGGCAGCACCCAGCCGATCACGTCCTTCAGCAGGGTGTTTTCCACCACGCCGGTGAACTTCACGTCGTACTGGGCGAGATCCTTGGCCAGCGCCGGGTCGACCCGGGTGGTCACGAACTTCTGGCGGCCGTCCTGCAGCGGGGTCTTGAGGCTGCCCTGGATGGTGTTGTCGGCGATGCTGATCTCGGTGACTTCGCCGGCCTTCACCAGCCGCTGAAACTCGCTGTAGGGCAGGGGTTCGACGGTGCGCACCTGCACCCACAGGTCGTGCAGGGTGAACACGGCAAACAGGGCGAACACGAAGTACCAGAGGCTGAACTGGGTTTTCTTTTCCATGGCAGGGCCGGATGAGACAGGTTTCGATTAGATGAGGCCGGTTCGGCCGGGTTCAAGGCGCGTTGCCGGCCGATGGGGCGTCAAAAAGGAAAAAGGCACCGCGAGGGTGCCTTTTTCTGGGTGCCGAGGGCGGCGATCAGCGGTTGTTGCCGCCGTTGCCACCGCCGCGGGGGCTGGTGAACAGCGCGGGCGGCTTCACCTCGCCGGGCTTGCGGCCGGTGAGGGTGACCGGCGAGCGACGGGCTTCGTCCAGCGCGGCGGGGGTGCCGCGGTTGGGGTTGCCGCCGTTGCCCTTGCCGCCAAAGCCGTTGCCGTGGCGGTGACCGCCCATGTTGGCTTCGGGGTCGCGGTAGTTGTTGCGGGCGCGGGGCTGGTAGTCGACGCGGTTGCCGAAATCGTCGTCCACCTGCGAGCCGCCCTCCTTGCGGGCGGGGCGCGGGGCCTGCTGGTTGCCGAGGCCTTCGCCCTGAGCCTGGGCCGGGCGGGCGCGCTGGCCCTGGCCCTGGGGCTTGGCGCCCTGGCGGGGCTGGCCGTCGCCCTGCTTCGGGCCACGGGCCTGGCCCTGGCCTTGAGCCTGGGCTTGTCCCTGAGCCTTGGGCTTGGCCTGTCCTTGCCCTTGTCCCTGGCGCGGGCCTTCGCCCTGCTTGGCGCCCTGGCCTTGCGGCTGGCCCTGGCGGTCGCCGCGGCTGCCACCGCGCTTGCCCTGGCCCTGACGGGGGCCCTGGGGTTCGCGGGGCGGACGCTCGTCGGATTCGGCCGGCGCGGCGGAGGGCACGAAGTCGGGCACCTCGACCTTGTCGATGAGGCGCTTCATGAGGCGCTCGATGTCCTTCAGGAGCGGCAGCTCGTCGCGATCGACCAGCGACACCGCGGCGCCACTGGAGCCGGCGCGGCCGGTGCGGCCGATGCGGTGGACGTAGTCTTCAGGCACGTTGGGCAGCTCGAAGTTGACCACCTGGGGCAGCTGGTCGATGTCGAGGCCGCGGGCGGCGATGTCGGTGGCGACCAGCACCTGCAGCTTGGCGTCCTTGAAGTCGGCCAGCGCGCGGGTGCGGGCCGACTGGCTCTTGTTGCCGTGGATGGCGGCGGACGGGATGTCGTGCTTGGCGAGGTATTCGGCCAGCTTGTTGGCGCCGTGCTTGGTGCGGGTGAACACCAGCACCTGGAACCACTGGTGCTTCTTGATGAGGAAGGCCAGCAGCTCGCGCTTCTGCTTCTGCGGGCACAGGTGCACCGACTGCTGGACGAGCTCGGACGCGGTGTTGCGGCGGGCGACCTCGACGAAGCCGGGGTTGTGCAGCAGGCCGTCGGCCAGGGCCTTGATCTCGTCGGAGAAGGTGGCCGAGAACAGCAGGTTCTGGCGCTTCTTGGGCAGCAGGGCGAGGATCTTCTTGATGTCGCGGATGAAGCCCATGTCGAGCATGCGGTCGGCTTCGTCCAGCACCAGGATCTCGACGCCGGAGAGGTCGATGGTGCCCTGGGTGTTGTGGTCGAGCAGGCGGCCGGGCGTGGCGACGAGGATGTCGATGCGCTTCTTGAGGCGGGTGATCTGCGGGTTGATGGCCACGCCGCCGAACATCACCATCGAGGTGAGGGGCAGGTGCTTGCCGTAGGTCTGGACCGATTCCTCGACTTGGGCGGCGAGTTCGCGCGTCGGGGTGAGGATCAGGCAGCGGGGGCGGCCGGGTTTCTGGTTATGGGCGTGGGCTTCGGAGAGCAGGTGCAGGATCGGCAGCGTGAAGCCGGCGGTCTTGCCGGTGCCGGTTTGCGCGGCAGCCATCAGGTCACCGCCGGCGAGCACTTGCGGAATCGCCTGGGCCTGGATCGGGGTGGGGGTGGTGTAGCCGGTTTCGGCGATGGCTTGCTGAATGGGGGCGCTGAGGGCCAGATCGGCAAAGCCGATCGTCCCTGCCGCTTGCGCGGCGGGCTGGGGTTGGGTCATTGGATTGTGTGCTCCTGCGACGGCCTGACCGCTTGAGATGAGCGGCACCAATCGGGGCGGGCGCAACGAGTGTTCGTGATCGCGTTTGGATCGGACGAAACGAATGATGGGAGGCCGGTACGCTGATTGGTTGGCGTACGGACGGCGGATTGTACGGCTTTGGCGGGGCTTGTGTTGACTTTTTTTGCGGTTTGATATGGCGCGGCGTGGAGTTCGTCCTCCCCGCCGCGCCATCCGCGCGGCCGGCTGGTCAGACCGGCAGGCTGTCGTCGAAGACCTGGTTCCAGAGGGCGCGCACGCCGGCGGCCATGTCGGCGACGAGGTCGGGGTCGACCCGCGAGGCCTGGTTGTTGAGGCGCAGGCCGTGCTGCAGGCGGCGGTACTCGCGGTAGCTGTCGGCGGCGACGGCGGCTTGATCTGCAGGGATCAGGCCCAGCTCGCCGGCCATCCCGAGCAGCGCGATGTTGCCCAGGTTGCCGGTGAGGCTGGGGTGGGCGTGGGAATAGCCGAGCACCAGATACTGGACGATGAACTCCACATCCACCAGCCCGCCGCGGTCGTGCTTGAGGTCGAAGAGGCTGGTCTTGTTGGGGTGGCCATCGAACATCTTCAGGCGCATGGCCATGACCTCTTCGCGCAGCTTGGCGAGATCCCGCTGCTGGCTGAGCACCTCGATGCGGATGGCCTCGAACTTGCGGCCGATGGCCGGATCGCCGGCGCAGAAGCGGGCGCGGGTGAGGGCCTGGTGTTCCCACACCCAGGCGTTCTCGAGCTGGTACTGGCGGAAGGCGTCGAGGGACACCACCATCAGCCCCGAGTCGCCGTTGGGGCGCAGGCGCAGGTCGGTCTCGAAGAGCTGGCCGGCGGGGGTCTGGGTGGATAGCCAGGTGTTGGTGCGCTGGCCGAGGCGGGTGTAGATCTCGGCGGCTTCGGGGGCATCGTCGTCATGGACGAAGACCATGTCGAGGTCGGAGGCGTAGCCGAGCTCCTTGCCGCCCAGCTTGCCGTAGGCGAGCACCGCAAACTGAGGCGCGTCCCGGTGGCGGTTCTTGATCTTGCGCCAGGAGCAGGTGACGGCCAGGTCCACCATGATGTCGGCCAGCGCCGAGAGGAAGTCGGCGTGGCGTTCGACGGTGAGCTTGCCGGCGATGTCCTTGGTGAGCAGGCGGAAGACCTGGGCGTGGTGCTGCTCGCGCATCAGGTCCATCTGGCGTTCCATGTCCGGCTCGAGCTCGTCGAGCTGGCGGGCCAGATCGGTGCGGAAGGCGGGCAGGTCGAGTTCCTCTTCGAGCATCCGCGGGTCGATGGCTTCGTCGAGCAGGATCGGGTGCTGGTTGAGGAACTGGGCGGCCCAGGCCGAGGCGCTCACCAGCTCGGCGATCTTGTGCACGGTTTGCGGATACTGCTGGAGCAGCGCCAGGTAGGCGCCCCGGCGGCTGATGGCGTCGAGCAGGTCGAGCAGGCGCTCGAAGGTGGCGTTGGGATGGGCGGTTTCGGCGGCTGCCTCGATGACCCGCGGGATCAGCGGGTCGAAGCGCTGCTTGATGGACGGCGGCATCTGCTGGTAGCGGTTGCCGCTGCGCAGGGTGGCGAGGCGCCGGGCGGCGGCGGCCGGGTCGGGGTAGCCGAGGCGCTGGAATTCCTCGGTGCCGCGGGCTTCGTCGCAGGCGGAGGCCCACAGGGTGTCGAGGTTGTGGCCGGCTTCGGTGGGGTTGCCGAAGACGCTGTTGAAGTGGCGGCCGACGGCCTCCCGGTGGTCGTCGAGTTCGGTGAGCAGGGCCTCGTAGGAGGCAAAGCTCATCGAGCGGGCGAGGATCGCCTGGTCGGCCGGGTTGGTGGGCAGGTTGTGGGTCTGGGCGTCGTCCATGTACTGCAGGCGGTGCTCGACCCGGCGCAGGAAGTCATAGGCGACGGCCAGCTCGCGCTCGGCCTCGGGCGTGACGATGCCGCGCTCGGCGAGCCGCGCCAGCACCTTGAGGGTGGGCTTGATCTGCAGCGCGGTGTCGCGGCCGCCGCGGATGAGCTGGAACACCTGGGCCAGGAACTCGATCTCGCGGATGCCGCCGGGGCCCAGCTTGACGTTGTTGGCCATGTCCTTGCGGGCCACTTCGCGGCGGATCTGGGCGTGCAGGTCGCGCATGGCGTTGATGGCGCCGAAATCCAGGTACTTGCGGAAGATGAAGGGGCGGGCGATGGCGTTGAGCTCGGCGCCGCGGATGCCGGTCATCACGCGGGCCTTGATCCAGGCGTAGCGCTCCCACTCGCGGCCCTGGGTGATGAAGTAGTTTTCGAGCATGTCGAAGCTCGCCACCAGCGGGCCGGAATCGCCGTTGGGGCGCAGGCGCATGTCGACTCGGAACACCTGGCCGTCGCCGGTGAGGTCGTTGAGGGCCTGGATGATGCCGCGGCCGAGCTTGGTGAAGAACTCGAAGTTGTCGATGATCTTGGGGCCGGCGGTGCTGCCGTCCTCGGGGTAGACGTAGATCAGGTCGATGTCCGACGAGACGTTGAGCTCGCGGCCGCCGAGCTTGCCCATCCCGATGATGATGAACTCCTGCTCCCGGCCGTCGGCCGACAGGGGTACGCCGTGGCGGGCGACGAGCTGTTCGCGCAGGATGTCGTGGGCGGCCTCGACGGCGATGTCGGCCAGCAGCGTCATCGTCTCGGTGACCTCGGTGAGATCGGCCAGGCGGGCGATGTCGCGCACCAGCACGTGGCAGATCACCCAGGCCCGCAGCCGGCGCAGGACGGGCTTGAGGGTGTTGTCGTCCACCTTCTCTTCGCGCAGGAAATCCCGCAGGGCTGCGGCGTCGAGGGGCTGGCCGATGCTGGCGGCGAGGCGCGGGCCGAGCCAGCTGCGGCTGTCGAGCTGGCGGCGCAGGAAACGCGAGCAGGCGAGGGCGTCTTCGATGGGCTTGGGCAGGCTGGCTGCCGGATCTTTGGGCTGTTCGGACATGGCGTGGGCCGATTGGTAGAATGGGCGATTGTCTATGTTCGCCCCGAGTTATGTCTGCCGGACTGATTTTCGTCAAGCCTGATGCCGGATGCGTCGGTGCGCCGCGGTGCGCTGTTGATCCCACCTGCGGCCCGCGCCTGCCTTCCGAGTGACCGAACGGCGATTCTCCCTGTCGTCCCTGCTGCACCTGCCGCGCTTCTGCCTGCATCGCCTGGCGGTGCTGGCGCTGGTGGCGTATTTCGTCGGCGGTGTGGCCTTCCTGGCCGTCCGTCACGGCGTGCTGCCCAACGTGCCGGCCTACCGGGGCGAGGTGGCCGATCTGCTGTCCCGCTCCCTCGGCCGACCGGTGGAGATCGCCAGCCTCACCGCCGACTGGGTCGGCCTGCATCCCACCTTCCGCATCGGCGGGCTCACCATCAAGGATGCCGCCGGCCAGCCTGCCCTGACCCTCGACCACGTGGAGGCGGAGCCGGCCTGGGTGTCGCTCCTGCTGATGCGGCTGCGCCTCAACCGGCTGGAGATCGATTCCCCCGATCTGGCCATCCGCCGCGACGCCGACGGGCAGATCTTCGTCGCAGGGCTGGCCGTGAAGACCGATGGCGAGAAGGGCGACTTCGCCCAATGGCTGTTCGACCAGCGCCGCATCCAGATCCGCAACGCTCGCCTCAGCTGGCGCGACGCCCTGCGCGGGGCTGACGAGCTGGTGCTCGACAAGCTGGAGTTCCGCCTCGACAACAGCGGCAGCCACCACCGGTTCGGCCTCACCGCCCAGCCGCCCAGTCGTCTGGCGGCCACCCTCGACCTGCGCGGCGACCTGCGCGGGCGCGATCCGGCCAAGCCCGCCGAATGGCGTGGCGAGCTCTACGCCGGGCTCGATTACGCCGATCTGGGCGCGTGGCGCCAGTGGGTGGATTACCCGCTGGCGGTCGAAGGCGCCGGCGGGCTGCGGGTGTGGTTCGAGTTCGCCGACGGCCGCGCCACCGGCGTCACCGCCGACTTCGCCCTCAGCAACGCCCGCGCCCGGCTGGCGAACGAGCTGGAGCCCATCCCGCTGGTGCGGGCGTCCGGGCGGCTGCGCTATCACGACGAGGGCGGTGTCACCGAAGCCAGCGGCCGCCAGCTCAGTCTCGAGAGCAAGGACGGCCTGAGCCTCGCGCCCACCGATTTCTTCCTCTCCCTGCGCGACAAATCCGGCGCCACGCCGGCCCGCGGCGAGTTCGTCGCCAACCGGCTCGACCTGGGCGTGCTGTCGCGGCTGGCGGAGCGTCTGCCCCTCGACCCTGCCGTCCGTGCCCGGCTCGCCAGTCTCGCGCCCCAGGGCAGCGTCGCGCCGGTTAACCTCAAGTGGAGCAATGACGCCGGGCGGCTGCTCAGCTACGCGGTGGATGCGCGCTTCGCCGGGCTCGGCATCGAGCCGGTGGGCGCGTGGCCGGGGTTCTCCGGGCTGTCGGGGCGGGTGGATGGCAACGAGCGGGGGGGGCGCTTCAACCTCACCGGCCGCGACGCCACGCTTGAGCTGCCGCAGATCTTCCCCCAGCCGCAGCTGGCCCTGGCCGAGATCTCGGCCGAAGGCAGCTGGAGCCATCCGGACGGGCGGCTGGAGGTGAGCCTCGCCAGCGCCAACTTTGCCAACCGCGACACCCGCGGTTCTGCCGCCGGGCGCTACCGCGCCCACGCCGACACGCCGGGCGAGATCGACCTGCAGGCGCGCCTCTCCGAGGCCGATGCTCGCGCCGTGTGGCGCTACATGCCGACGGTGGTGGGCAGCGCCGCCCGCGACTGGCTGCAGCACAGCCTCGTCGGCGGCAAGGCGCAGGACGCGCGGCTGGTGCTCAAGGGCGATCTGGCGAAATTCCCCTTCCGCAACCCGAAGGACGGCACCTTCCGTGTCACTGCCCGGGTGACCGACGGCCAGCTCGATTACGCCCAGGGCTGGCCGAAGATCGACGGCATCTCCGGCGAACTCCTCTTCGAGGGCGCGGGGATGAACATCAAGGCCCACCGCGGTCGCATCTTCGGCGCCGAGCTGAAGGACGTGAGCGTGGCGCTGCCGGATTTCGAGCACGACGCGGTGCTCACCATCAACGGCGCGGCGAGCGGCCCGAGCCAGGATTTCCTGCGCTTCATCGCCCAGAGCCCGGTGGGCGACAGCATCAACCACTTCACCGACCCCTTCCGGGTCGATGGCGCCGGCAACCTGAGCCTGCAGCTGGTGTTGCCGCTGCACCGGATGACCGAGTCGAAGGTGCGCGGCGAGTACGTCTTTGCCCGCAACCGGCTGCAGGTTGATCCGGCCTTGCCGGTCTTTGCCGATGCGGGCGGGCGGATCGGCTTCACCGAGAGCCAGCTCACGGTGAAGAACGGTGTCGCGAAGGTGCTGGGCGACGCGGTGAGCGTGGCCGGCGGCACCCGCCCGGACGGCAGCGTGGTGCTCAACGCCCAGGGCAGCCTGAGCGTTGCCGCGCTGCGCCAGGAGCTCGACCTGCCGCTCCTCGACCACCTTTCCGGCAGCGCCGCCTGGAAGGGCGCGGTGACGGTGCCCAAGAAGGGCGGCGTCGAGTTCGTGCTCGACAGCAACCTGCAGGGCGTGGTGTCCAGCCTGCCCGACCCGCTCAACAAGTCGGCCGCCGGCAGCCTGCCCTTCCGCTTCGAGATCAGCGTGCCGCCGGGTAGCGGCGGGGTGACGGGCGACGTGCTCAAGCTGGCCGCCGGGCCGGTCTTCCAGGCCCAGTTCCAGCGGCGCTTCGAGCACGGCAAGGCGATCATCACCCGCGGCGGGATCGCCCTCAACGAGCCGGTGCGGCTGGCCGACAAGGGCGTGCTGGTGGCCGCCACCGCCGACCGGCTGGATGCCGACGCCTGGCGCAAGGCGCTGGAGGGCAACCCCGAGCGGCAGCAGCGCCCGGCCGACCCGACGGGCACCGGCGATGCGGGTTTTCCGCTTTCCGGGCTGGCGCTCCGGGCCGGCGAACTTCGCATCCTCGGTCAGCGTCTCAGCGATGTGAATCTTCGGGCGGTGATGGAGGAAGGCGGCTGGCAGGCGCGGATGTCGAGCAAGGAGGCCACCGGCGACATCATGTGGCGCGACCAGGGCCGTGGCCGGCTCCAGGCCCGTTTCCGCCAGCTGGCGCTGGGAAGCGGCGCCAAGGATGGCGCGGCCGACACTTCCCGGCCCGACGAGGAACGCCTGTCCGAGCTGCCCGGGCTCGACGTGACCGCCGACAGCTTCGTGCTGCGTGGCCACCAGCTCGGCCGGCTCGAACTCAAGGCCGCCAACCGGGGCGACCTGTGGCGGCTCGACCAGCTCACCATCACCAACCCGGACGGCAGCCTGGCCGGCAAGGGCGTGTGGCGCCCGGGCGCCCGGGAGGAAACCCGGCTCGGCTTCAAGCTCGACGTGAGCAATGTGGAAAGGATGCTCGCCCGTCTCGGCTACCCCGAGGCCGTGCGGCGCGGCAAGGGCGAACTCGAAGGCGAAGTGGTGTGGCACGGCCCGCCGACCGCGCTGCACATCGCCAGTCTCGGAGGCAAGATGCGCGTGCAGGCAGAAAACGGACAGTTCGCCCAGCTCGAACCGGGCGTCGGGCGCCTGCTCGGCGTGCTCAGCCTGCAGGCGCTGCCGCGACGCATCACCCTGGACTTCCGCGACGTGTTTTCCGAAGGATTCGCCTTCGACCGCATTTCCGGTAGCATCCAGATGAACCAGGGCGTGCTCCGGACTGACGACCTCGAGATCCTCGGTCCCGCGGCGCGGGTGTTCATGAGCGGCGAGGCCGACGCCGGCCGCGAAACCCAGAACCTGCGGGTGCGCGTCCAGCCGACGCTGTCCGAGTCCGTCGCCTTCGGTTCTGCCATTGCGACCACCGGGGTGATCAATCCGGCGGTCGGTCTTGCGGCCTACCTTGTCCAGAAGGTGCTGCGCGACCCGGTGGAAAAACTGTTCAGCTTCGAATACGCCGTGACCGGGGGATGGTCCG
Source organism: Zoogloea oryzae (assembly GCF_030161255.1). Lineage (NCBI taxonomy): Bacteria > Pseudomonadati > Pseudomonadota > Betaproteobacteria > Rhodocyclales > Zoogloeaceae > Zoogloea > Zoogloea oryzae. Next base: position 29,061 of record NZ_BSPX01000040.1, on the reverse strand, counting down.
ATCCCAAGGTTGAAAAGATCTCCGCCGCGCCCGCCCCGGTGCCGCGCCGGGCCCCGGACCGCGCCGATCCATCCCGTGAGGATAAACAATGAGCGACCGCCCTTCCTGCCGTATCGCCGCCGTCCAGATGGTGTCGGGCCCCGATGTGGACGCCAACCTCGCCGAGGCCGACCGGCTGATCGGCGAGGCTGCCGCTGCCGGCGCGCGCCTCGTCGTGCTGCCCGAATACTTTCCGCTCATCACCCCTGACGAAACCGCCAAGGTGCGCATCCGCGAACGGGACAGCGACGGCCCGATCCAGGCCTTCATGAAAGACGCCGCGCGCCGCCACAAGGTGTGGCTGGTGGGCGGCTCCTGCCCGCTCGAAGCCGATGTGCCGGACAAGGTGCGCAACACCACCATGGTCTTCGACGACACCGGCCGGCGCGTGGCCCGCTACGACAAGGTGCATCTCTTTGGCTTTGTGCGGGGCGGCGAGCGCTATGACGAATCCGCCACCATCGAGCCGGGCAGCGATGTGGTCACCTTCGACGGCCCGTGCGGCACGGTCGGTTTGTCGATCTGCTACGACCTGCGTTTTCCCGAACTCTTCCGGGCGATGGGCGAGGTCGATCTGATCGTCCTGCCCGCCGCCTTCACCTACACCACCGGCCGCGCCCACTGGGAAGTCCTGCTGCGCGCCAGGGCCATCGAGAACCAGTGCTACGTGCTCGCCAGCGCCCAGGGTGGTGTCCACCCGGGCGGCCGGCGCACCTGGGGCGACAGCCTCATCATCGACCCCTGGGGCGAAATCGTCGCGCGACTGCCGGAAGGCCCCGGCGTGGTCGTCGCCGACCTGGACCCCGCCCGCATCGCCGAAGTCCGCGCCAGCCTGCCGGCCCTCAAACACCGAAAGATCAGCTGAAAGCCGCACCCGAACATGAGCAAGAATCCCCCGCAGAACCCCCTGAAGATCGCCAGCAAGCTGCTGCTCAAGCCCTACGACCTCGACTTCGAGGATCTCGACAAGGTCTTCGGCAAGCTCTTCCGGCACAAGCTCGACTACGCCGACCTGTACTTCCAGTACCACCGCTCCGAGGCCTGGAGCCTGGAGGAGGGCATCGTCAAGTCGGGCAGCTTCAACATCGAGCAGGGCGTCGGCGTGCGCGCCATCACCGGCGAGAAGACCGCCTTCGCCTACTCCGACGACATCAGCCTGAAGGCCCTGAAGGATGCCGCCGCGGCCACCCGCGCGATCGCCGACAGTGGCCGCCGCAAGGCCCACAAGATCGAGGCCGTCAAGAAAGGTCCGCCGGCCCTGTACCGCGCCGACAACCCCCACGGCTCGCTGGACGACGTGGCCAAGGTCAAGCTGCTGGAGCGCCTCGAAGCCATGGCCCGGGCCGAAGACCCGCGCGTCAAGGAGGTGATGGCGAGCCTGGTCGGCTCGTGGGAAGTCGTGCTGGTGGCGCGCAGCGACGGCCATCTGGCGGCCGACGTGCGCCCGCTGGTGCGGGTGTCGGTGAGCGTCATCATGGAAGAGAACGGCCGCCGCGAGCAGGGTTCCGGCGGCGGCGGCGGGCGCTACGACTACGGCTATTTCAGCGACGACGTGCTGGCGGGCTTCGCCAAGGCGGCGGTGCATCAGGCGCGGGTCAACCTGGGCGCCGGCCCGGCCCCGGCCGGCCTGATGACCGTGGTGCTCGGCAACGGCTGGCCCGGCATCCTGCTCCACGAGGCCATCGGCCACGGGCTGGAGGGCGACTTCAACCGCAAGGAAAGCTCGGCTTTCTGCGGCCGCATCGGCCAGCAGGTGGCCGCCAAGGGCGTGACGGTGGTGGACGACGGCACCCTGCCGGACCGCCGCGGCTCGCTCACCATCGACGACGAGGGCAACCCCTCCCAGCGCACCGTGCTGATCGAGGACGGCATCCTCACCGGTTACATGCAGGACATGCTCAACGCCCGCCTGATGGGCGTCGCGCCCACCGGCAACGGCCGCCGCGAATCCTTCGCCCATCTGCCCCTGCCGCGCATGACCAACACCATCATGCTGGCCGGCCAGCACGAGCCGGCGGAGATCATCGCGTCGGTGAAGAACGGCCTTTACGCCGCCAACTTCGGTGGCGGGCAGGTGGATATCACCTCCGGCAAGTTCGTGTTCTCCACGTCCGAGTGCTATCTCATCGAGGACGGCAAGGTCACCCGCCCGGTGAAGGGCGCCACGCTCATCGGCAACGGCCCGGACTGCCTCACCCGCGTCTCGATGATCGGCAACGACCTGGCGCTGGACCCGGGCGTCGGCACCTGCGGCAAGGACGGCCAGAGCGTGCCGGTGGGCGTCGGCCAGCCGACCCTGCGCATCGACGGGCTGACTGTGGGTGGAACTGGAGGTTGAAATGAAGCGCCGTGAGTTTCTTGCTGCTGCCACCCTCGTGCCGCTGGCGTCGGCACTTCAGGCTGCGCCGACGCCCCCCGCGCCTGCGGGCCTGTCGCTGCCAGGTGCGATCAACCGCGCCGGCCGCCAGCGGATGCTGTCCCAGCGCAGCGCCAAGGCGTGGCTGATGCTGGTCGAGGGCGTGCTGCCCGATCGGGCTAAGAGCATCCTCGACCACTCGGTGCGGCTCTTCGATCAGCAGCTTGTCGAGCTGCGTGGCCTGCAGCCCAACGACGAAGTCCGCTCCGCGTATTTGCTCCTCGAGTCCGAGTGGAACCGTTATCGGCCGCTGCTGGCGGACATCCGCTCCGACGCCAAGCTGGTGTGGGGCGGCAGCGACGCGGTGCTCGGCGCGGCGCAGAAACTCACCGTCGCCTATGAAAGAGTGGCAGGCACGCCGGCCGGCCGGCTGGTCAACCTCTCGGGCCGGCAGCGCATGCTGTCCCAGCGGATGGCCAAGGCTTATTTCTTCCGGCAGGTGGGCGTCAATCCCGAGCCAGCCCGGGAGATGCTTGACGGGGCGATGAAGGAGTTCGCCAAGGCCCTGGACGAGCTCAAGACTGCGCCCCAGAACACCGCTCAGATCAAGTCCGAGCTGGGGCTGGTGGAGCAGCAGTGGTTCTTCTTCCAGAATGCCCTGAGCCTGCGCGCATCCGGTGATCTGAAGAAAGCCGCGGCCGATGTGGCGACCACCAGCGAGCGCATCCTGGAGCAGATGGACGCGGTCGTGTCGCTCTATGAAAAGATCGCCAGCTGAGCCCATGAAGCGTCTTGGATGGCTTGCGGCGGCTGCGGTATCGGTGGCGGTGCTGGCCGGGTGTGCGGCTCCGCGGGTGGCGCCGTCCGCCGATCGATTGAGCCCGGGCGAGCTGGAGGCCATCGCCGCCGCAAGACGTGCCGGGCCGCTGACGGTCGAGCAGATCATCCAGCGCTCCAGGGCGGGCGAAGCGCCCGCCGCGCTGATCGAGGACATCCGCCGCACCGGCACCCATCTTGCGGTGACGCCCGAAGAGCGTGCCCGTCTCGCCGGCCAGGGCGTGGCTCCGGCGGTGCTGGACGAGCTCGCCGCCGCCCAGGCGCGCTGGGCGCAGGATCAGGCCACCGCCGACAAGGTGCGTGCCGACACCGCCCGGATCGAAGCGGCAGACCGCGCCCGGGCCGAAGAGGAGCGCCGCCGTCGCGCCTACTACGGCCCGGCGTACGCTCCCTACTATTCGCCCTACGCCGACCCCATGTGGCCCTATGGCTACCCTGGGCGCCGTGGCTACGGCGGCGGCTTCGGGTGGGGCGTGCAGATCCGCCGCTGAAGGTTGTTGCTCGGGCTGTTTGACGCGCTGATCAGAACAGCGCGAGTTGACCGTCGCCTCGCCCCGGCGGCCGGAAGGCCGTAGTGACCAGCTGACGGCGGTTGCGATTGAGCCCGAGCCGCTCGCAGCAACGCCGCAGGCGCTGGCTGTACAGATCGGCAAACACGCCCTCGCCGCGCATCCGGTGGCCGAAGCGGCTGTCGTTGAGTTCCCCACCCCGAAGCTGGCGCAGCAGGCTCAGCACATGGCCCGCCCGGTCGGGGTAATGGGTGACGAGCCAGTCCTCGAACAATTCCCGCAGCTCCCGTGGCAGGCGCAGCAGCACGTAGCCGGCCGTCTCGGCGCCGGCGGCCTGTGCCGCTTCGAGCACCTTTTCCATCTCATGATCGTTGATCGCCGGGATCAGCGGCGCGAAGAGCACGCCCACCGGCACGCCGGCGCCGTGCAGCCGGGCCATGGCGGCCAGACGCCGGGCCGGGCTGGCGGCGCGGGGTTCGAGCTGGCGGGCGAGGCGCGGATCGAGGGTGGTGACCGAAAACATCACCTGCACCAGCCCGTCCCGGGCGAGATCGGCGAGGAGGTCGATGTCCCGCTCGATCAGCGCCGACTTGGTGACGATGGACACCGGGTGGCGGGTTTCGGCGAGGATCGCCAGCAGCTGGCGGGTCAGGCCCAGGCGCCGCTCGACAGGCTGCCAGCCGTCGGTGTTGATGCCCAGCGCGACGGGCTGGCAGCGGTAGCCGGGGGCGGCGAGCTCCCGCCGCAGCACAGCCGGCGCGTCCGGTTTCCAGGCGATCTTCGTCTCGAAATCCAGCCCCGGCGAGAGGCCGAGGTAGGCGTGGCCCGGGCGCGCAAAGCAGTAGGCGCAGCCGTGCTCGCAACCCTTGTAGGGGTTGATCGACTGGGCGAAAGGCACGTCGGGGGAGGCGTTGCGGACGATCACCGACTTCGCCTTGTCGAGCAGCAGCGTGGTGGCCGGGCCGCGATCGGGCTCATCCGCCGCGTCGTCGGCCCAGTCGTCGTCGAAGGCGGCGCGCTGCCAGTCGGCAAAGCGGTCGCCCGGATTGAGGCGGCTGCCGCGGCCGCGGGGCAGGCTGGGGGGCTTCATCCTGCCAAGATTAAGCTATATAAAAATACAGTTCAAGCCTGCGCGTCGGTGACAGATGCGCCGCAAGTCATGCCGACGGGAAGGGCGTCGTGTTACGGGCCGGGCGCATCGGCTAGAATTGCCGATTCCCTCAAGCAAAGCCGACAGGATTCACCATGCACGCCTCCTCGAAAATCCACATCGACGACGTCCGTATCAAGGCCATCAAGGAGCTCGCCCCGCCGGCCCACGTGCTGCGCGAGTTTCCGGCATCGCCCAAGGCCGCGGCGACCACTTTCGAGGCGCGCACGGCGATCCACCGCATCCTGTTTGGTGCCGACGACCGCCTGCTGGTGGTGATTGGCCCGTGCTCGATCCACGACTACGCCGCGGCGATGGAATACGCCCGCCGCCTGAAGGTCGAGGCCGAGCGCCTGAAGGACGACCTGCTGATCGTGATGCGGGTGTACTTCGAGAAGCCGCGGACCACCGTCGGCTGGAAGGGCCTGATCAACGATCCGCACCTGGATGGCAGCTTCGCGATCAACGAAGGCCTGCGTCTGGCGCGCCAGCTGCTGGCCGAGATCAACGAGCTGGGGCTGTCGGCCGCCACCGAGTTCCTCGACATGATCACGCCCCAGTACATCGCCGACCTGATCGCCTGGGGCGCCATCGGTGCCCGCACCACCGAAAGCCAGGTGCACCGCGAGCTGGCGTCCGGCCTGTCGTGCCCGGTGGGTTTCAAGAACGGCACCGATGGCAACGTGCGCATCGCTGTGGATGCGATCAAGGCCGCCCAGGCGCCGCATCACTTCCTGTCGGTGACCAAGGCCGGCCATTCGGCCATCGTGTCCACCGCCGGCAACGAAGACTGCCACCTGATCCTGCGTGGCGGCGCCGGCCCCAACTTTGATGCGGCCAGTGTCGAGGCGGCCTGCAAGGAGCTTTCCGCGGCCGGCGTGCAGGGCAAGCTGATGATCGATTTCTCCCACGCCAACAGCCGCAAGCAGCACAAGCTGCAGGTGGAAGTGGCGCGTGACGTTGCCGGCCAGATGGCGGCCGGCAACGACCGCATCATGGGCGTGATGGTCGAATCCCACCTGAAGGAAGGTCGTCAGGATCTGAAGCCGGGCGTCGAGCTGGAGTACGGCAAGAGCATCACCGACGCGTGCATCGGCTGGGAAGACAGCCTGGTGGTGCTCGAGGTGCTGGCCGAGGCCGTGCGTCAGCGCCGGGTGCGGCGCGCCGAGCCGGCCTGATTCAGACCGGCAGCGTGGCGAGGCTGGGGGCGACGCCGGGGTAGGCGCCGTCCCGCCCTTCGATGCGCTGCCCGCCGCGCCGCTTGGCGCGGAACATCCGGGTGTCGGCGATCTTGATGAGATCTTCGGCGCTCGTCGCGTCTTCCGGGAAGGACGCCACGCCGATGCTGGTGCTGACCGGATGGCAGGCGGTGTGGGCGGCGAGGGGCTCGTGCAGGGTGCTGAGGATCTTCGCCGCAACCCGGTTGGCGTCGCCGGCTTCGTCCAGCTCGGCCAGCAGGATCACGAATTCATCGCTGCCCAGGCGTGCCACCGTGTCGCAGGCGCGCACGCAGGTGCGCAGGCGGTCGGCGATCTCCAGCAGGGCCTGATCGCCGGCGGCGTGGCCGCCCAGGTCGTTGATGCGCCGGAAATCATCCAGATCGACAAACAGCAGCCCGACCCGCTCGGAATAGCGCTGGGCGCGGGCGATTGCGAGGGTCAGCCGGTCGGTGAGCAGGCGCCGGTTGGGCAGGCCGGTGAGGGCATCGTGGTAGGCCAGATGGCGGATCCGCTCGGTGCTGCGCACCTGCTCGGTCACGTCGACGGCGGTGCCGTGATGGCCGAGGAAGGCGCCGTGCTCGTTGAAGCGCGGTGTGCCGCACAGGCTCAGCCACAGGGGCGGGTTGTTGCCGTTGGGCAGTTCAACCAGCAGGTCGCGAAAGCCATTGCAGCCTTCGAAGGCCGCGCGCACGTCGGACTGACCGGGGCGCGCGTCGCCGCCCTGGCGGTGGAGCTGCCACCACTTGCGGCCCAGGTTGGCCTTGAGGGTGTCGTTGGTGCGCTCCGCTTCGTGGGTGACGTGCATCAGGCGGTGCTGGGGGTCGGTCTTCCAGTACCAGTCGGTGCTCCGGGCGATCAGCGTGCGCAGCTGCGAGGCGAGCAGCTCCTCGCGGGCGCTGTCCATCATCCTCTCTGTCACGTCGAAGGCCACCCAGACTACCTGGGGCGGGTGGCTCTCCGGGTCGATCGCCTGGCCGGTGATCTCGGCCCAGAACACGCTGCCGTCGCGGCGTCGGAGGCGCGTCGAGGCGTGATAGGTGCTGCCGCGCCGGATCGCCGTATCGGCGGCCCGGGCGTGATGGTGCCAGTCGGCCCGGCTCTCGAAACCATCCAGCAGGCGGGAGCCGGCGATGCCGCTCTCGTCGACGCGCATCATCTCGGCAAAGCGCCGGTTGCACAGTTCGACCCGGTTGCCGCGGGACAGCACGATGGCGGCGCGGGCGTTGTCGACCATGGCCTGGTGGGGCATCAAGGTGGTTTCGAACGCGGCCAGGCTATCCTGCGGAGGGCCTTCACGGCCGGTGTGCAGGCCGCGCACGATCAGTGCGAAGGCGGCGAACGCCAGTAGCCAGAAGGCCGCGCCCGGCACCCGCGCCGGTGGGCTCGCCACCAGCAGGATGAACAGTGGCAGCAGTACCGCGGCCGCGAAGGCCGAGTAGCTGCTCACGCTGCGGCTGAACCCGGTACCGGCCAGCGTGACGCTGCACAGGACCACGCACAGGATCGCCTGGGACTGGGGGGTTGCATCGTAGGGGCCGACCAGGGCGAGGGCGCCCCAGGCTGCGCCGCCGATGATCGGGCCGGCGGACGAGAAGTAGCTGCGCAGGGGAACGTCGTCGTGCCGGGGCTGCGGGCTGGCCTGGGCGCCGGGCAGGGACATGCCGAGCATCAGCAGCTGGCTGAGTGTGAGCCCGAGCCACCAGGCGAGCAGTGGGTCCTGGTTGCCCATGTGGGGCCACAGGGCCAGCACGGTTACGATGGCGGCAAACTGGATGCCCAGATGGAGCAGCGGGAGACTCTGTCGATGGGTGGAGGATGTGCCTGTGCCGGTAGCTGGGCTGCGTGGCGATTCCTGGCGGAGAAGGGCAAGCGTGCCAAGTTTCATGCGGCGGGCGTCGGTACGAGGCTTTGGGTTGGGCAGATGCTGCAGGATGTGGGGCAAAACTGGCGTAGACGGAAACGCAGCGCCAGCGCGATTATCAAGGGCCCGCGGGTTTGGTGAAATATGCCGAAAGTCATAGGTTTCCTGCGCTATTTCAGTAACTTGATGATTTAAAAGGCAATGTCAAAATTTGTTAAGGCATGTTTTTGTGAACAGTCATGAACTGGCGGCCGGCGCGGGCCTGCCGGTAGGACGATTTGCGCCCTCGCCCACCGGGCCGCTGCACTTCGGGTCCATCGTTGCGGCGGTGGGGAGCTGCCTGGCTGCCCGGGCGGCGGGGGGGCGGTGGCTGCTGCGCATCGAGGACGTGGATGCGCCCCGCAGTGTGCCCGGCGCGGCCGACGGCATTCTGCGCACGCTGGCGCGCTTCGGTTTTGAATGGGACGGGCCGGTGGTCTGGCAGAGCGCACGGACGTCGGCCTATGAGGCGGCCTTCGAGCGCCTGCGTGCTGCCGGGCGGGTGTTCGGCTGCGCCTGCACCCGCAAGGAGATGGCCGACTCGGCCCTCGCCCGGGACGGCACCCGGCGCTATCCCGGCACCTGCCGCGACGGCCTGCCGGCGGGGCGCGAGGCGCGCGCCTGGCGGCTGCGGGTTGCGCCCGGCGTGGTGAGTTTCGAAGACACGGTGCAGGGGGCCGTGGAGGAGGACGTGGCGGCCGACGTGGGGGATTTCGTGCTGCTGCGGGCCGATGGCCTGTTCGCCTACCAGCTGGCGGTGGTGGTGGATGACGCCGAGGCCGGCGTTACCGACGTGGTGCGCGGCGCCGACCTGCTCGATTCCACGCCCCGCCAGATCCTGCTCCAGCGCGCGCTGGGCTATCCCACGCCGCGCTACGCCCACCTGCCGGTGGCGGGCAATGCCGCGGGCGAGAAGCTCTCCAAGCAGACCCTGGCCCGGGCGGTGGAGGACGCCCGGCCCCAGCAGGTGCTGGCGGATGCGCTGGATTTTCTCGGGCAGGCGCCCCCGGACGGGCTGGCCGACGCGAGTCTCGACGCCCTGTGGGCCTGGGCGCGGGCTAACTGGTCGATGGACCGGGTGCCCCGCCAGCGGCTCGTGCCGGCGCCGCGTTACGGCTGAGGCAGGCGCGACGCAACTCGACTGGCACGCGTCGGCGGATGCACTACGCTGAAAGAAGGGCGGCCCGGCACCGGAGGGGCGCCGGTGTTTCGCGCGGGCGGGGGAGCCATGGGCTGGTTGGGACGCCTCAATACGCCGATCACCAACTGGCTTGGCCAGCGGGTGTGGATCGTCGGTGCCTCGAGCGGCATCGGCGCGGCGCTGGCTGCCGAGCTCAACGCCCGCGGCGCACGGCTCGCCCTGTCGGCCCGTAGCGGGGGCCGTCTGCGGGAGCTGGCGCGGGGCTTTGACGAGGCGCTGGTGCTGCCCCTCGACGTGACCGACTCCGGCGCCTTCACCCTGGCGATGCTGCAGATCCTCGATGCCTGGGGCGGGGTGGATGTGGTGATCCTGAGCGCCGGCACCTACATGCCGATGCGGGCCTGGGATCTCACCGTCGACACCGCCCGGCAGACGGTGCACACCAACCTCCTCGGGGTGGTCGATGGCGTGGCGGCGGTGGTGCCTCAGCTCCTGCGCCAGCAGGGTGGGGCGATCGCCATCGTCGGCGGCGCGGCGGGCTATCGGGGGCTGCCGGAGGCGCTGGCTTACGGGCCGAGCAAGGCGGCGCTGATCAATTTTGCCGAGACGCTGTACCTGGAACTGGCGCCCCACGGCGTGTCGGTGTTCCTCATCAACCCGGGCTTCGTTGCGACGCCACGGCTGATGGCCTGCGTGGATTTCGAGATGCCGGCGCTGGTCGGCGCGCCCGACGCGGCCCGCCAGATCATCGAAGGGATGGCTCGGGGGCGCTTCGAGATCCACTTTCCCCGGCGCTTCACGCTGATGCTCAAGCTGTTGCGCTGCCTGCCCTACCGGATCTACTTCCGGGTGGCGGCCCGGAGCGGGGTGCGCCGGAGCGACGGTTGAATCGTTTGTCAGCCCATATTGGGTTTTTCGGGGGTTGTCCAGACCCGGAATGGGTAAAGTTCGGGTGGTTTGTGTCAATGTGATTCGTGGGTGTCTTTTTTGATGTTGTTTAACTTTCCGGTCGCGCCGTCTCTCTAGAATCCGTTCCGTGACCGCGCCGCTTAGAGGGCGCTTCCTGGACGGAGAGTCTGATGGTGTTGATCAAGCGGGATGTGATCCTCAAGCCCTACGCGGTGCTGCGGCAGGGCCAGAACCGTTGGGACGGGTGGTACGACGTCCTGCACAAGACCGATCGCCGTCCGATCCAGACTTTCGTGCGGGTGCCTTCGCCCGAGGGTTTTGCCAACGCCGAGCTGGCCTGCCAGGCGGCGGAGATCCTCGCCGAATGGGATTTCGAGCGGGGCTACGGGCTGAACCGCCCGAAGCGCTGAGTCTTTCCGCCCCTTCCTTTTCCGTCCTCTTCCTTCGCCGTCCCTGTTTCGGGAGTCATCATGAAGATGCTTGTGCTGGGCGTTCTGATGTTGCCGCTGGCTACCCAGGCCGCGGTTTACAAGTGCGGCGAGGGCGCCAATGTTGTGTTCACCGACCGGCCGTGCACCTACGTGGCGCCGGCGGCCAAGGCGGGCGCCACGGTTGTGCCGGTGGTGGTCACGCCGGCCGAGCTGGGCGCGCGTCCGGTGGTGAGTAATCGTGAGCCTTCGGGCGTCCGTCTGCTGCCGCGCTGATCCCCAGCCATCCCCGCAGTCTTTCCCGCAGTTTCTCCAGTCGCGCCTTCAGCCACCCGCCCGGGCTGGCGTGTGACGGCGCGATGCACACCAGCGAGCACGGCCTGTCCGCGCTCAGCCTGACCCATCCGGTAGCGCTCACCACCCAGTCGTCTCCCGCAGCCAGATGCTGGCGGGGCGTGTGCAAGGTGTCGCCCAGCCAGCAGGGCGGGCCTTCGAGCTGGGCGGCGCCGTCGATCACGACGAGCCGGGTGCCGGCCGTGAGGTGTTTCATCCACTGTTCTCCGCGCTGAAGTTTGAGGCGGCGTGCGTCGTCGGCGGGTTGCTGGTTCATGGTCGTGCTCCTTGCTGGGGACGACGTCAGCCTAAGCGTTACGGGGGTGATCGGTACAGGCACAGGGAAACGCTTCCTGTATCGGTACAGATTGAATATTGCGCATCTGTTATGGTGTGTTTTGCGCCGATCTGTACCTTGGGGCCGATGGCCGGCCTGGGGATCATGGCGCGATGGATGCCGCCACCGTGGATACCCCGCTTTATCTCCAGCTTGCCGCCCATTACCGCCAGGCCATCGCGAGCGGCGTGCTCGCGCCCGGCGCGCGGATGCCGTCGGTGCGGGCGCTGATGCGCACCCACCGGGTCAGCCTGTCCACCGCGCTGCAGGCCTGCCGCAGCCTGGAGGACGAAGGCCTGCTCGAAGCCCGGCCGCGCTCCGGTTATTTCGTGCAGGCACCGCGACGGGCGGTGCTCCAGCCGGTGCAGGAGCCGGAGCCCGGCGCCACCGCGGCGTCGCCAGACCCTGCACCGTATTCCGGCATCCACGACCGCATCTCGGATTTTGTGGTGAAGTGCGAGCGTCATCCGGTGGTCACCAACCTGGCGCTGGCCTTCGGCTCGCCCGAGTGCTACCCCCAGGAAGCGCTGAAGAACGCGGCCCTGCGCGCCCTGCGGCGGCGTCCCGAGGTGCTGGTGAGCCCGGTGCCGCCCCAGGGCGATCCGGGTTTCCGGGCGGTGCTGGCGCGGCGGGCGATGGCGGCGGGGATGAGCCCGACGCCGGACGAGATCGTCGTCACCCACGGCTGCACCGAGGCGCTCAACCTGGCGCTGCGGGCGGTCACCCAGCCCGGCGACACGGTGGCGGTGGAATCGCCCACCTATTTTGGGCTGCTGCAGGTGATCGAGAGCCTGGGCCTCACGGCGCTGGAGATCCCCACCAGCCCCAGCCGCGGGATGTCGGTCGAGGCGCTGGAGCTGGCCTTCGCCACGCACCTCCAGATCCGCGCGGTGGTGGTGGTGCCGAACTTCCAGAACCCGCTCGGCTGCGTGATGCCCGACGAGGAGAAGGCGCGCCTCGTGGCCCTGTGCGACGCGGCGAAGGTGGCGCTGATCGAGGACGACATCTACGGCGCCTTGAGCGATGACGATCTGCCGCTACGCACCGCCAAGTCGTGGGACAGGAGCGGCAACGTGATCCACTGCGGCTCGCTGCACAAAACCCTCGCGCCGGGCATGCGCATTGGCTGGATGCTGGGCGGGCGCTGGCTGGCGCGCATCCGGATGCTCAAGCATGCCCAGAGCCGCGCCAACGATGCCCTGGCTCAGCTGGCGATTGCCGAGTTCATGGGCAGCCACGCCTACGACCGCCATCTGGTGCGTCTGCGCCGGCTGCTCAAGGCCCAGCGGGCGGCCACGGCGGAGGCCATCGCCGCGCATTTTCCGGCGGGCACGCGGCTCAGCATGCCGTCGGGCGGGATGATGCTGTGGGTGGAGATGCCCGGCGGGCGTTCGTCGGGGCAGGTGTTCGACGCGGCGCTGGCGGAGGGCATCCGCGTGGCGCCGGGGCTGATGTTTTCCAACAGTGGCCGCTTCGATCACTTTTTGCGGATCAGTTGCGGCACGCCCTTCAACCCCAACATCGAGGCGGCCATCAGGCGCCTCGGGCAGATCGTTGCAGCGGGCGGCTGAGGGCCAGCCCGCTGCGCGCGGGATCAGATCACCAGCTGGGTGCCCAGCTCGACGACCCGGTTGTTGGGGATCTTGAAGAAGTCGGTGGCGCTGGTGGCGTTCTTCGACATGAAGGCGAAGAGGCGCGCCCGCAGCGGGTGGATCTTGCGGCCCAGCACGCCGGGGATCACGGTCTCGCGCGAGACGTAGAAGGTGGTCTCCATGATCTCGAAGGGTTCGCCGAGGCGCCGGCAGTGCTCCAGCGCCTGGGGCACGTCCGGGTCTTCCATGAAGCCGTAGCGGATCACGATGCGCAGGAAGCCTTTTTCCATGCGGTGCAGGTAGAGGCGATGCAGGTCGTTCACGTAGGGCGTGTCGGTGGTCTCGACGGTGACCAGCGCGACGCGCTCGTGGAGCACCTGGTTGTGCTTGAGGTTGTGCAGCAGCGCGGCCGGCACGCCTTCCTTGGAGCCGGTCATGAACACGGCCGTGCCGCTCACCCGGTGCACGTCGGAGCCGAGCATCTTGAGGAAGGCCGGCATCGGCACGCCCTGCTTGGCCAGCTCGCGACGCACCAGCCGACGCCCGCGGCGCCAGGTGGTGAGCACCGTGAAGGACACGATCGCCATCACGATGGGGAACCAGCCGCCTTGCGGAATCTTGATCGCGTTGGCGGCAAAGAAGGCGATGTCGACGATCAGGAAACCACCGGCCACCAGCGCCACCACCAGCGGATGCCAGCGCCACAGCAGCACCATCACGAAGCCGACCAGGATGGTGTCGATGAGCATCGTGCCGGTGACCGCAATGCCGTAAGCGGCCGCCAGATTGGACGAGTTGCCGAAGCCTACCACCAGCGCCACGACGGCGAAGTACAGCGTCCAGTTGGTGAAGGGCACGTAGATCTGGCCTTCTTCCTTGCCGGAGGTGTGGATGATCAGCATCCGCGGCAGAAAGCCCATCTGCACCGCCTGCCGGGCCACCGAGAAGGCGCCGGAGATCACCGCCTGGGAGGCGATCACCGTGGCCAGGGTGGCCAGCACCACCATCGGCACCAGCGCCCAGTTGGGGCCGAGGTGGAAGAACGGGCTCTCGATGGCGGCGGGCTCGTTGAGGAGCAGGGCGCCCTGGCCGAAGTAATTGAGCACCAGCGCCGGCATCACGAAACCGAACCACGCGAGGCGGATCGGGTAGCGGCCGAAGTGGCCCATGTCGGTGTAGAGCGCCTCGCCACCGGTGACGGCCAGCACCACCGAACCCAGCGCCAGGAACGCAAGCGCCGGATGATTGAGGATGAAGCGCGCCGCGTAGAGCGGGTTAAGGGCCGCGAGCACATCCGGGTGGCGGGCGATCTCGAGGGCGCCAAGCACGCCCAGCACGCCGAACCAGCCCACCATCACCGGGCCGAAGAACAGCCCGACGGTGCCGGTGCCGCGGCTCTGGATGAAGAACAGCCCGGTGAGAATCACCAGCGTGATCGGCAGCACGTAGGTCTTGAAGTCCGGCGAGACGATCTCCAGCCCCTCGACCGCCGACAGCACCGAGATCGCCGGGGTGATCATGCTGTCCCCGTAGAACAGCGCGGCGGCGAAGATGCCCAGCAGCGAGATCACCCAGGTCACCACCCGGTTGCGGGAGTTTTCGGTGATCAGCGACAGCAGCGCCAGGGAGCCGCCTTCGCCGCGGTTGTCGGCGCGCATGATCACGGTGACGTACTTGAGGGTGACCAGCGCCATGATCGACCAGAACACCATCGACAGGATGCCGAGGATGTTGTCGGGGGTGACGGCGATGGGATGATGGCCGTTGAAGATTTCCTTCAGGGCGTAGAGGGGACTGGTGCCGATGTCGCCGAAGACGACACCGATCGCCGCAATCACCACCGGGGCCAGGGTCTTTTGCGAATGATCATGGGACACGGTTGGGTTCTTTCTTTTCTTGTTTGTTTGAACGGAAGCAGGCAAAACACTCCCTCTTTGCCTGTGACACAGCGCAGATTGTCCGCCTTCCGCAGCGCGTCAAATTGACTTGGCTCAAGGGCTGCGCGTACCTGAAAGCCTGTATTGCCCTGCTGGCGGGCCCTTCCGGCAGCCAAGGGTTTTCCCCCGGTGTGCTGCCGGAGCGGGGGCTTCGCACCTACAATGCGGGATTATCGGGCCAAAACGGTCCGGATCTTGTCTTGAGGATGCGGTTATGAAGTCGAACGTGCTGCGTGGGGCCCGGAGCCTGGCGCTGGGAGGGGCCGGTTTGCTGGTTTCGGGGATGGCGATGGCGGCGGGTGCCGAAGGCCCGGCGGTGGCCGGGATTCCGGTGGATTTCATCCTCTTCGCGCTGACCCTGCTGGGCGTCGCCCTGTTCCACGACCACACGTTGAAGGTCGGTCTGGTGGGGGTGACGGTGATCTCGCTCTACAAGATCGTCTTCACAGGCTTCAGCGCCGGCCCGGGTGTCGGCGGGCTGGTGGGGCACTTCGCCCACGAATGGGTGACGCTGTCCAACCTCTTCCTGCTGCTGATGGGCTTTGCGCTGCTCGCCCGCCACTTCGAGAAGACCCGCATCCCGGTGATCCTGCCGCGCTACCTGCCGGACGACTGGAAGGGCGGCTTCGTGCTGCTGGTGATGGTCTTCGTGATCTCCAGCTTCCTCGACAACATCGCCGCGGCGCTGATCGGCGGCGCGATGGCGCACTCGCTGTTCCGCGCCAAGGTGCACGTGGGCTATCTGGCGGCGATCGTCGCGGCGTCCAACGCCGGCGGTTCGGGCAGCGTGGTGGGCGACACCACCACCACCATGATGTGGATCGCCGGCGTGAGCCCGCTGGCGGTGCTCGAAGCCTTTGCCGGTGCGGCGGTGGCACTGGTGATCTTCGGCATCCCGGCCGCCCGCGCCCAGCATCGGCATTCGCCGATCATCCGTCACGCCCACGAGCACACCCACGTGGACATCCCGCGTGTCGGCATCGTGGTGCTGATCCTCGCCGCGGCGGTGGCGGTGAATGTGGTGGTGAATGTCCATTTCACCGCGCTGGCCGACAGCTTCCCCTTCCTCGGCGTGGCGGTGTGGGCGGCGATCCTGCTCACCGTCGGCATCCGCCGGCCTGACTGGGAGGTGCTGCCGGAAACCTTCATGGGCACGATCTTCCTGCTCTCGCTGGTGAGCTGCGCCTCGATGATGCCGGTCGAGAAGCTCCCCGCCGCATCGTGGCAGACGGCTTTCGGGCTGGGTTTCGTGTCGGCCGTGTTCGACAACATCCCGCTCACCGCGCTGGCCCTCAAGCAGGGCGGTTACGACTGGGGTTTTCTGGCCTACGCGGTGGGCTTCGGCGGTTCGATGCTGTGGTTCGGCTCGTCGGCCGGCGTGGCGCTCTCCAACATGTTCCCGGAGGCCAAGTCGGTGGGCAACTGGCTGCGCCACGGCTGGTTCGTGCCGGTGGCCTACGTGGCGGGTTTTGCGGTGATGGTGCTGCTGGTGGGCTGGCATCCGACGGGCGACCTGAAGGCCGCTCTCCCGCACTGAGCCCCAGGCCCCGCCGCCCGGCGGGGCCGCCAAGGAAATCAACGGCGACAACCCGAAACGGGCGCGAGCTGTGCAAGAATAAGACTCATTTGTGGCCCGCCGGGCCTTCGACCGGGAGGCTCCCATGGGGTTGCGTTTCAAGTTCAATCTGGTGCTGCTCGCCGTCTTTCTGGCCGGCTTTGCGGTTGCCGGCTACATCTCCCACGATCTGCTGCACCGTCAGGCCCGCGAGCGCGTGCTCGGCGAGGCGCGGCTGGTGATGGAAGCCGCGCTGGCGATCCGGGGTTACACCGTCGGGCAGGTCAAGCCGCACCTGATCGACCGCATGGAATCCACCTTCCTGCCGCAGACCATCCCCGCCTACGCGGCCACCGAAACCCTGGCCGAGCTCCACAAGAAGTACCCCGACTACGACTACAAGGAAGCCACCCTCAACCCCACCAACCCCCGCGACCGGGCGGCGGACTGGGAGGCGGATCTGGTCAATGTCTTCCGCAATCGCGCCGACAGCCACGAGATCAGCGGCCAGCGCGACACGCCCACCGGCCCGGCGCTCTACATCGCCCACCCGATCCGCATCGAATCGGCCGCCTGCCTCACCTGCCACAGCACGCCGGACGCCGCGCCGGCCAGCATGCTCAAGGTGTATGGCTCGGCCAACGGTTTCGGCTGGAAGCTCGACGAGGTGGTTGGCGCCCAGGTGGTGTCGGTGCCCATGTCGGTGCCGCTGGCCAGCGCCGACCAGGCCTTCCGCACCTTCATGCTGTCGCTGGCGGCGGTGTTCGGGGCGGTCTTCGTAGCCCTCAACCTGATGCTCTCGTGGCTCATCGTGGGGCCCGTGTCGCGCATGTCGGCCGCCGCCGACAAGATCAGCACCGGCGATTTCGACCAGCCCGAGTTCCCCGAACAGGGCCGTGACGAGGTGGCCGTGCTGGCCAGTTCCTTCAACCGCATGCGCCGCAGTCTCGAGAAGGCCATGCAGATGATTGACGGCTGAGGGCCGCGATGACCGACCAGCCGGTTCTGCCTGAAGGGCATCTGCTCAACGAGTACCGCATCGAGCGGGTGCTTGGCGGCGGCGGCTTTGGCGTCACCTACCTGGCCCACGACACCAACCTGGATTGCCCGGTGGCGATCAAGGAATACCTGCCCAAGGATGCTGCGGTGCGCCGGCCGGATTTTGGCGTCGAGCCGCGCTCCGACGACGCCCGGCGCGCCTTCGAGTGGGGCCTGCAGCGCTTCCTGCTCGAATCCCGGGCGCTGGCGAGCTTCCACCACTCGGGCATCGTCCGGGTGCTGCGCTACTTCCTGGCCAACGACACCGCCTACATGGTGATGGCCTACGAGACAGGCCAGCCCCTGCAGCGCTGGCTGGTGGGCCGGCTGCCGCTCGACCGGGCGAGCCTGCTGCGCATCGTGCGCCCGCTGCTCGATGGCCTCGAGGCGGTGCATGGCGCCGGCTTCCTGCACCGGGACATCAAGCCCGGCAACATCTACATCCGCGACGACGGCTCGCCGGTGCTGCTGGATTTCGGCTCGGCCCGGCGCGTGGAGGCCGACAACGTGGACCAGTCGCTCACCGCGGTGGTGAGTCCCGGCTTCGCGCCGGCCGAGCAGTATCACCGCCACGGCAAGCAGGGCCCGTGGACCGATCTCTACGCCCTGGCCGGGGTGATGTACTGGATGGTCACCGGCCACCTGCCGATGGAATCCCTCGCCCGCATGCGCGAGGACACCATGCCGGCGGCGGCGCGGATCGGCAACGTTGCGGTGTTCGGCATCGGGCTGCTCAACGCCATCGACTGGGCCCTGAAGCCCGACGAGAATGCCCGCCCGCGGGACGTGGCGGCCTTCCGCCGGGCCTGCCTCGCTCCGCCGGCCGGGGGCGAAGGGCCCGCCGAGCCGCAGCCGGAGGCGCCGTTTCCGCTCGGGCTGTCGGCGGCGGAGGCGCGCACCTTCATCGCCGCGGTGCTGTTCGCCGATGTCACCGGGCCGTTTGGCGACGACGCCTTGCGCACCGAGGGTCGCACCCGGCTGGCGCGGATGCTCACCCAGGCGGTCGCGCCCCTGCCGCCCACCAGCCGGCTGGCCTTGAACACCAAGGAAGGCTGTGCCGTCTGTTACGTGGGCGATCCGGAAGATGCCCTGCGCGCCGCCTCCTTGATCGGCGACGCGGCCGCCGGCGAAGGCCTGGGGGTGCAGATGGGGATCAACCTCGGCCCGGTGCGGGTGGCGTCGGACGCTGGCGGGCGCTCGCGCATCCTGGGCGACGGCATCGCCACCGCCTGTCGGGTGATGCGCCTCGCGGAGCCCGGTCGGGTGCTGGTTTCGCGGGCGTATTTCGAGGTGATCCACCACCTCAAGCGCAACGCGGCGGCGTGCTTCCAGCACCTGGGGGTGCGGCGGGATGCCGAGGCGCGCGAGCACGAAGTCTTTGCCTACGCGGGCGAGGGGGGCGTGGCGGGCGGTGTGCCGCTCGATCCGTCGATCCCGCGACCGATGGCCGGCGCCGACCTCACTCCGGCGGTGATCGAAGCGGCGGAGCGCAGCCTGGCGCTGCATATCGGCCCGATGGCGAAGGTGCTGGTCCGGCGCACCGTGCCACGGGCGGCCAACGGGGCAGAGCTGCACCGCCTGCTGGCCGAGATGATTCCCGACCCGGCGCCGCGGGCGGCGTTTCTGGCGGGGGTGACGTCGGGCGAGGTGTTGTC
Organism: Zoogloea oryzae; assembly: GCF_030161255.1. Taxonomy (NCBI): domain Bacteria; kingdom Pseudomonadati; phylum Pseudomonadota; class Betaproteobacteria; order Rhodocyclales; family Zoogloeaceae; genus Zoogloea; species Zoogloea oryzae. The sequence continues at coordinate 10,125 of NZ_BSPX01000040.1, read as the reverse complement.
CGGCTCACGGCCGGTGAGCACTGCCCGGCCCGTGTCGATGCCGGCCGGGGGCGCATCGCAGGCGCAGCGCGCGCTTGAGCCTGCCGCGGCGCTGGCCGACGAGGCGCTGGCGCGGGTCGAGACGCTCTTTGCCCGCTACATCGGGCCGATGGCGAAGGTGCTCGTGAAGCGCGAGGCGAAGGGCGTCGATTCGGTCGAAGCCCTGTGCCGGGCGCTGGCCGGGCACATCGACAAGCCGGCCGACCGCCTGCGTTTTCTGGCTGACGCGGGCTTCTGAGGGTTTACGCGGCGGGCGCGGGAAAGCCGTGCTTGTGGCAGGCGGCGATCAGGGCCGCCTCGGCGATCTCGAAGTCAAAGCTGCGCAGGGCATGCTCGATGGCGCGGAAGTCGGTGCCGAAGGCGCAGCCGAGGAGGCCTGCGTGGGTTTCGACCACCCGGATCGCCGCCATGTCGCAATCGATCAGGAGCGGCAGCAGTTCGGCGCAGACGGCAGCGAGCTGATCCCGGTCCACCGGGCCGTGCTGCGGCACAGGGGCGGGCTCCGGTGGGAGCGTGGCATCGAGCGCAGCCATCAGCGCCTGCAGTTCGGCGCGGAAGTGCCCCAGGAGGGTGTCCACCTCGGCCCGGGGGCGGGCGTCACGCAGGGCTTGTTCCAGATTCTGGGCAACGGGCTGGAGCCGGTAAGCGCCAAAGGTGCCCGAGAGCCCTTTCACGGTATGGGCGCAGCGCGTTGCCGCAGGGCAGTCGTCGGCGGCAAGGGCGTCGGCGATCACCGTGGCGGCGTTGCGCTCGGTGGCGACGAAATCCCGCAGCAGCGCGAGATACAGCTCGGGATCGCCTTCCATCCGCCGCAGGCCGCTGGAGATGTCGAGGCCGTCGATGGGGCCGGGGAAGCCCGGAATCGGGCTCGCGGACGGCTCGTCCGGCCTGGCGGGTGAAGACATGTCGGGCTCCGTCGGGCGCTTCATGGGAGTGGGGCAGTCTCGGTCGGGATCATGGATTTCCCGGCCACCGTTGCGGCGGTGGGGATGCCGCGGCAGGTCAGACGATCATCGTCTTGCAGGCCTTGGCGCATTCTGCGCAGCTTTCCATGCACTCCTTGCAAGGCTTGTGCTTGGCCGCGTGCTTCTTGCATTCGGCCTCACAGGCCCTGCACACATCGACGCACAGGGCGGCAAGCTTGGGCGCGAACTTCGATTCGGCGCCGGCCAGGGTGATCAGCGCGCGGCAGCTGGCGAGCATCTCGCGCACGCTGGTGGCACAGGCAGCCATGGCCTTGTCGCCTTCGCCCAGCAGCATGATGCAGTGGGTCAGGCAGATCTCGCCCTTCTCGATGCAGATGCCGGCGGTGTCGAGCACGGCCTGCCACGGGTGGGCGCCTTCGTGGTGATGGTGGCTGTGGTCGTCGGCGGCGACGGCAGCGCCGGCGCTGGCAAGCAGGGCGCCAGTGGCGAAGAGGGCTTCACGACGGTTCATGGTGGTTCTCCCTGAGATTACTTGGTGCTGGAATCGGTGCTGCGGTTGGCGCCGTCCAGGCGGCGGGCTTCTTCTTCGCTGATGTATTCGAACACGCGCACCACCTTCTGTACGCCGTTGGTGCTGCGGGCTACTTCGGTGGCGGCGTCGCCTTCGCGCTGGCTCACGAGGCCCAGCAGGTAAACCGTGCCGGCCTCGATGACGACCTTCACGTGGGGGAGGTGGAACTCCTTCTGATCCACGAAGCGGGCCTTCACCTTGGAGCTGATGTAGGTGTCGTTGGTACGGGCGGAGAGGGTGCTGGTGGGGGCCACGCGGAGTTCGTTCACGACTTCGCGGACGTTTTCTACAGAGGCCGCGATGCGTCCGGCCTCCTCGCGGGAGGCGTCGTTGAAGGCTTCGCCGGTGAGGAGCAGCTTGCGGTTGAAGGAGGTGGCGTTGACGTGGACCTTGTCGCCCAGGCGGTCGTTGATCCACTTGCCGGCCTTCCATTCGATGCTCTCGTCGTCCACGTAGGCGCCGGAGCTGCGGCGGTCGGCGGTCATCGCCACGGCCACGCCGGCGCCGCCGACGAAGACCGGAATGCAGCCCTGCATCACCGAGGCGGCGCCCAGGGCGAGGAGGAGCGAGGCGAGCAGCTTGCGGGGGAATTTCATTCTTCTACTCCGAGAAAGAGGCAGTCGATGCCGTCACACAGGCAATGGAGGGTGAGCAGGTGGACTTCCTGGATGCGCGCGGTGCGGTCGGCGGGCACGCACAGGTGGATGTCGTCCGGTCCGAGCAGGGCGCCCATCTCGCCGCCGCCCTTGCCGGTGAGGGCGACCACGCGCATCTCGCGCTCGTGGGCGGCGTGGATGGCTTCGATCACGTTGGGCGAGTTGCCGCTGGTGGAGATCGCCAGCAGCACGTCGCCGGGCTGACCGAGGGCGCGCACCTGCTTCGAGAACACCTGGCTGAAGTCGTAGTCGTTGGCGATCGAGGTGAGCGTGGACGAATCGGTGGTGAGCGCGAAGGCGGCCAGCGGCGGGCGCTCGAGCTCGAAGCGGTTGAGCAGCTCGGCGGCGAAGTGCTGGGCGTCGGCGGCCGAACCGCCGTTGCCGCAGGCGAGGATCTTGCCGTTGGCCATCAGGCTGTGGGTCATCGCCTCGATGGCATGGGCGATGGGGTCGGCCATGAATTCGAGGGCGGACAGCTTGGTGTGGGCGCTGTCGGTAAATTGCTGGGCGATGCGGGCGACGAGATCCATGGGGTATCCGGAAGGCGCGCCAGAGGCCGGCGCATACAGGGCAAGCGATACGGTGAAAGCCGGCACGATTCTAGCATCCGTGCCGAAATGCGCAGTTGCCGGGAGAAATCCGCTTACAAACCGACATATACGTCGACCCGCAGCCGCTTCCAGGGGTTCCGGTCGGTGGTGAGGCGCCCGATGCGCCCGGCGATGGGCGTGCCCCGGTCCATCTCCTCGGCCACGTCGCGGTTGTCGCTGCGGGGCAGGTAGCCGAGCTTGGCGCCACGCCATTCGACGCGCACCGCGAAGGGGTCGTGGCGGTTGTCAGGCTCGCGGACGAGGGCGAGGCGGTCGCCTTCGCGCATCTCGTCCCACAGGATCTTGCCGCCGTAATATTGAAAGCCGGCGAGCGGCGAGCTCTGCACCAGGATGCGCATCTGCTGGGCGCCGGCCGGGGTGGCGAGGGCGCACGCCAGAATCGCCGTACACAAGATTTCACGAAGCATCGAAGGCCCCGCGAATCCACTCGATGCGGGCTGCGTCGAGGCCGTCGAGGAGGATCGCGTCGAAGCGGCAGGCCCGGTTGGCGTGGCGTCGGCCGTCACCGGCCAGCCAGTGCTGCGCGGCGAGGATCACCCGCTGCTGCTTGCTGGCGGTGATGCTGGCTGCGGCGCCGCCAAAGCGGCCGTTCTTGCGCAGGCGCACCTCGACGAAGACCAGGCTGCGCCCGTCGTCGGCGATCAGGTCCACCTCGCCGCCGCGGCAGCGCACGTTGCGGGCGATGATGGTCAAGCCGTGCTGCTCCAGATGCCGGGCCGCCAGCGCCTCGGCGGCGGCGCCGTCCCGCAGGTGGGCGGCTTGCATCGGCGCGCCGTCGCGCCCACAATCGCCCTCCGCCGATATTTGCTGCGACGCCCGTCGCGCCCGCCATGCATCCCACACTGCCGGAATCTCCGCTTGCCAAGACGCCGTCATTGTATGTGGTGGCCACCCCGCTGGGGAACATGAATGACATGGGCTTGCGTGCGCTGGCCGTGCTCAAGGCCGTCGACGCCATCGCCGCCGAGGACACCCGGCACAGCCAGCGCCTCCTCGACGCCTTCGGCATCACCACCCGCCTCGTGGCGCTCCACGAGCACAACGAGCAGGCCGCCGCCAGCCTGGTCATCCGGATGCTCGAAGAGGGCAAGCACGTCGCGCTGATCACCGATGCCGGCACGCCGGCGGTGTCCGATCCCGGCGCGCGGGCCGTGGCGCGGGTGCAGGAGGCCGGTCATCCGGTAGTGCCGGTGCCCGGTGCCTGCGCGGCCATCGCGGCGCTTTCGGCCTCGGGGCTGGCGGATGGGCAGTTCCATTTCCACGGCTTCCTGCCCACCAAGTCGGCGGGCCGCAAGGCCGCGCTGGAAACCCTGCGCAGCGTGCCCGGCACGCTGGTGTTCTACGAAGCGCCGCACCGTATCGCCGAGACCCTCGCCGACATCGCCGCAACCCTCGAGCCGACCCGCCAGATCGTGGTCGCCCGGGAAATCACCAAGCTCTTCGAGCAGATCGTGCGGATGCCGCTCGCCGATGCGCCCGGCTGGCTGGCGGAAGATCCGAACCGCTCCCGCGGCGAGTTCGTGCTGCTGGTCTCCGCCGCACCGCCGACGGAAGGGCTGTCGCCCGAAGCCGAGCGCGTGCTGGGCCTGCTGATGGCCGAGTTGCCCCTCAAGACGGCGGCGCGCCTTGCCGCCGAAATCACCGGCGCCCCCAAGAACGACCTCTACGCCCACGGTCTGCGCGTCAAATCGAGCGCTGACGATGGGGAATGATGTCGCCGGGCTGCTAAAATGTTCCAACCGTTAAATATTGATTCTTTGGACGGAAGCTCATGTCGACCCTGACCCTCACCCGCCCCGACGACTGGCATCTGCACGTGCGTGACGGCGAAGCCCTCGCCGCCGTCGTGCCGGATACCGCCCGCCGCTTCGGCCGGGCGCTGATCATGCCCAACCTGCGTCCCCCGGTCACCACCGTCGACCAGGCCGCCGCCTACCGTGAGCGCATCCTCGCCGCGGTGCCCGCAGGGCTCAAGTTCGACCCGCTGATGACGTTGTACCTCACCGACACCCTCAAGCCCGAGGAGATCGACAAGGCCGCCGACAGCGGCTTCGTGGTCGCCGCCAAGCTCTACCCGGCCGGCGCCACCACCAACTCGGACGCCGGTGTCACCGACATCGCCCGCATCTACCCCGTGCTCGAACGGATGGCGGAGCGGGGCATCGTTCTCTGTGTTCATGGCGAGGTCACCCATGCTGACGTTGATATCTTTGATCGCGAGCGCGTCTTTATCGATCGCGTACTGGCGCCGGTTGCAGCGCGCTACCCGTCCCTGCGCATTGTCTTCGAGCACATCACCACATCCGAAGCGGCGCAGTTCGTGACCGAAGCGGGGCCGAACGTGGGCGCCACCATCACCGCCCACCACCTGCTCTACAACCGCAACGCCATCTTCACCGGTGGCGTGCGTCCGCATTACTACTGCCTGCCCGTGCTAAAGCGCGAAACCCACCGGGAGGCGCTGGTCCGCGTGGCCACTTCCGGCAGCGCCAAATTCTTCCTGGGCACCGATTCGGCGCCCCACGCCAAGAGCACCAAGGAAGCCGCCTGCGGCTGCGCCGGCTGCTACACCGCCCACGCCGGCATCGAGTTGTATGCCGAAGCCTTCGAGCAGGCTGGCGCCCTCGACAAGCTCGAAGCCTTCGCCAGCTTCAACGGCCCCGATTTCTACCGCCTGCCCCGCAACACCGACCAGATCACCCTGGTCAAGGAAAGCTGGGGCGTGCCCGCCGCGGTCGATTACCTGCCCGGCGATCCGCTGGTCCCGCTGCGTGGCGGTGAGACCATCGGCTGGAAACTGAGCTGACCCTATCCCCCTGACTTGACGATGCGCCCGACCTTGAAGCGACTGTTGATACTTGCCCTCCTGCCGCCGCTCACGGCCTGCGAATACGAGGGTGCAGCTTTTCTCATCGACGGTCGTGACCAGTCGATTTCCCTTGTCCGCGAGCAGCAGGTCTTCTGGAACGACGAGGTCAGCCAGGCCATCGTCGTCTCCCGGATGCCCACCTGCCTGCGCCGCTACAGCATCAAGCCGGGCGTGGCAGGCAGCGTGAAGATGGAAGTCTTCGAGGCGGGCGACATGCTGTGGGCGCTCAAGCAGGGCAAGAACTGGTATCTCGCCGGCACCGAACGCTGCGAGCTGCAGGTCTGGAAGGACGCCCCCGCCGAGCCGCCCGGCCGGCTCGTCGGCACCTTCACCCGCAAGGCTGACCGCCTGCAGTTCGTCGCCGCCGACAAGCCCGCCACGCCGATCAAGCCTGCCGGCGAATGAGCCCGGCGGCGTTGGCCGGCCTCCCGCTGTTCGAATCCATCACCGGGCTGCTCGCCCGGTTTTCGTCTGAGCGTCTGCCCGACGCAGCGGCGCTCTCCGCGCTGCTGTCCGAAGTCGCCCCCGACGCCCGCGCTGGCTCCGGCCTGCCGATCCGCTTCACGCTCCCGCCGGCTGGCGACATCGCCTACGAGCAGCACATCCACGCCACCGGCCAGGTGCCCACCCGCGCCGACGACTGGCACGACTTCTTCAACGCGCTGGCGTGGTGCGTGTGGCCGGCGAGCAAGGCCGCCTGCAACGCGCTGCACCTGCGCGAGCAGCAGGCGCGTGAGGCCGCCGGTCTGCCCGGGCGCGGCCCGCTGCGCGATGCGCTCACCCAGTTCGACGAATGCGGCATCGTGGTCGTCTCGACCGATCCGCAGATCCCCGCGCTGCTTGCCTGCCACGAATGGGAAGCCGCCTTCTGGCATCACCGCGAGCGCCTCGCCGACACCACCCGCTTCCTGATCTTCGGCCACGGCAGCTGGGACCAGCTCCGCGCGCCCTTCGTCGGGCTGTGCGCCAAGGCGCTGTATCGGGTCGTTGAGCCCGGCTGGCTGGATCTGCCCGATGCCGAACGCCAGCGCGAGACCGATGTCTGGCTGGCTGCTCGCCTCACCCGCCAAGCCTTCGGCAAGGCCGATCTCTTCCCGCTGCCGCTGCTCGGCGTGCCCGGCGTGACGCCCGACAACGCATCGCCCGATTACTACCGCGACACCCGCCAGTTCCGCCCGCTCCGTGCAGGGCATCGCACCGACATGCACACAAGGCTGTAAGCGCCCCGCGATTTGCGGGAAAATAGCGGGCTCGCCGGATGCCGTCCGGGTGTGCCCGCGCACCGGCCCCGAATTCAATCTCCAGGAACCGCCATGCTGCAGAAATTCTCCGCCTTCCCCGGCGTCGCCGGCCCCGTCGTCGTCATCGTGATGGACGGCTACGGCATCCCCAAGAACGACGCCGGCAGCGCCATCGCCGCCGCCCGCAAGCCGACCCTCGACAAGCTCTTCGCCGAATGTCCGCACATCACCCTGCGTGCCCACGGCACCGCGGTCGGCATGCCGTCGGACGACGACATGGGCAACTCGGAAGTCGGCCACAACGCCATCGGCGCCGGCCAGGTGTATGCCCAGGGCGCAGCGCTGGTGGCCAATGCGATCGCCGACGGCGCCATCTGGGCGGGTGAGGCGTGGAAGGAGATCGTGGCGGGCGCCAAGGCTGGAGTGAACGGAAAAGAGGGCGCGCTCCACTTCATCGGTCTGTTCTCCGACGGCAACGTGCACAGCCACATCGACCACCTCAAGGCGATGGTCGCCCAGGCCAAGGTCGAAGGCGTGAAGACCGTGCGCATCCACGCCCTGCTCGACGGCCGCGACGTGCCCGAAACCAGCGCCCTCGAATACGTCGTGCCCTTCGAGGCCTTCCTGACCGAGATCAGCACCGACGGCTTCGACGCCCGCATCGCCTCCGGCGGCGGCCGCCAGTACATCACCATGGACCGCTACGACGCCAACTGGCCGATGGTCGAGAAGGGCTGGAAGACCCACGTGCTGGGCGAAGGTCCGCAGTTCGCCAACGCCACCGATGCGGTGAACGGCCTGCGCGAACGCAACCCCGGCACCATCGACCAGGACCTGCCCGAGTTCGTGATCGCCGACGGCGGCAAGCCCATCGGCACCATCGAAGATGGCGACTCCGTCGTCTTCTACAACTTCCGCGGCGACCGGGCCATCGAAATCACCCGCGCCTTCGTCGAAGCCGATTTCGACAAGTTCGACCGCGTGCGCGCGCCCAAGGTCACCTACGCCGGCATGCTGCAATACGACGGCGACCTGCAACTGCCCAAGCGTTTCCTCGTCGCCCCGCCGGCCATCAAAGATACGTCCGGCGAGTGGTTCAGCAAGATGGGCCTCGCCCAGTTCGCCTGCTCCGAAACCCAGAAGTTCGGCCACGTCACCTACTTCTGGAACGGCAACCGCTCCGGCAAGTTCGACGGCGAAACCTGGCAGGAAGTCCCGAGCGACGTGGTGCCCTTCGAGCAGCGTCCGTGGATGAAGGCCGCCGAGATCGCCGACGCGATGATCGCCGCGGTCAAGTCCGGCCAGTACAAGGTGCTCCGCTGCAACTTCGCCAACGGCGACATGGTTGGCCACACCGGCAACTTCCGCGCCGCCACCATGGCCGTCGAAGCCGTCGATCTGGCCCTCGCGCGTCTCCTGCCCGCCATCGAGGCGGCCGGCGGCGTGGCCCTCATCACCGCCGACCACGGCAACGCCGACGAGATGTTCGAGCTCGACAAAAAGACCAAGCAGCCCGCCCAGAACAAGGACGGCAGCTTCAAGGCCAAGACGGCGCACACCCTCAACCCGGTGCCGTTGGTGCTGTTCGACAAGGTGACCGGCGGCAAGCTGGGCCTCAAGCAGACGGAAACCGCCGGCCTCTCCAACATCGCCGCCACCGTCGCCAATCTGGTCGGGCTCGAGAAGCACGCCAAGTGGGACGACAGCGTGCTCGAGGTGAAGTAAGCCGGATCGGCCGCAGTCTGGCCACAAAGAGCAAAGGGCGCGTACCGCAGGGTGCGCGCCCTTTGTCTTTCAGCCTGCCACGTCTACGCGGCGCTCTTCGAGCCCGACGGAAACAGCCTGTCCAGCACCGCCATCAGCGCCGCCGGCTTGAAGGGCTTGATGAGGTAGCCGTTCACCCCCAGGTCGCGCAGTTCCATCACCCGCCCGGGGTCGTTCTCGGCGGTCACCATGATGATGGGCAGTTTCTTGTCGGTGGCGCGGATGCGCTGGACGAGCTCGCTGCCGTTCATTTCCGGCATGTTCCAGTCGCTCAGCACCAGATCGAACTGCTTCTTCGAGAGCAGATCGAGCGCAGCCTGCCCGTTGCCTGCGCCATAGGCCTCGTAGCCCTCGCTCTTCAGCAGCGCCATCACGACACTCCGTATGGACGCCATGTCATCAACCACCAGAACGCGTCGCGCTGCCTTGTTCATGCAACTGGCTCCCGTCGGCTAAGCCTCATCTCCCCGCTGCGCCCGGTGCCAGCCGTTGATCCCGATCCACAGCACGAAGACCAGCACCCACAGGCCGCACACCGCATCCGTCAAAGGTTTGCCAAAAGGCCCACCTTCAACGGCACCTAAACTCCAATAGCGGCTGCGGCTACGACGATCTTGAACCGCATGCCAACCGCGGAACGCGGCGCCTTCTTTCGGATGCGCGCCCTCTGTGCCCTGCGCCGTGTCTCCACCCGCCCACGCCAGCCCTCACCGGGCATCAGCCAAACGCTATTTCTGCAACTTCAAACTGAGCAAAAAGTGCATGGCCACACCACAGGCAACCGCAAGGAAGGCGCAGATGAATGCTGGAATCAAGAACAGAATGGAGAAAATGGTGACGGCCGCCTTATTTACCAAGATCTCGGTGCTTTCGCCAAAAATGAACAGGAGAATTCTTGAGGTGGCCGATATGGAGCCGACCAGAATCACGAAACAGACAAATCTGGCGATGAAAACAGCCGACACAGAGGCGGCATTCGACTTGATCTTGAGAAATGTAATCTTCTGGGAGAAAAACGAGATGGCAACAACCAGAAGGATGGAGAGTGCAAATGAGAAGAGCAGGAAAGCGTCTGGCCAATAAATCACTTCAAGCAGCGGGGATCGTGAGGCAAGTGGTTCGACGTTCGTTCCGAAGATTATTTGTTTTATGTCTTCCAGGCTCACGCCAGTTTCCTTCGCTGCAAGTTTTCCCGATATCGATGTTGCCCGATGGCTTGTCGGCCGCGCTGCCGTTGCGCTGTGTCGGGCAACCCGACATCCGCCAGCCTAAGCCGCGCCTCCCCGCCGCGCCCAGCGCCAGCCGTTGATCCCGATCCACAGCACGAAGACCAGCACCCACAGGCCAAACACTGTAGTGGTCAAGTAATACCGGACACCTCGATAGGGTGCTGTACTGCGGTTTTCCGTTCATAGGCCGTGGGCGGCAGGTAGCCCAGCGTCGAGTGC
>NZ_BSPX01000039.1:0-44686 GCF_030161255.1 Zoogloea oryzae | reverse complement strand
TCCTCCAGCCCGCCGACGACGTGCGCGCCGCCGGCGTGCCGCTCGCCGCCAGCCTGCACGATCTCGCCCGCTTCTTTGCCGGATGACCACCGCGATGCGCTACCTCGCAGCCCTCCTCGCCGCGCTCGCCCTGCCCGCCGGCGCGGCCGACTCGCAGCCGGCCGCGGCAGGCTCCACCGCCTTCTGCCTGTTCGCCCTGCCCCCCGACAACGCCACCCAGCGGCTCATCAATCTGGGTATCGTTCAGTATGTCGACCTGCGGGCCGACGAAGTCCGGATCTACTTCGGCGGCGGCAACCTGGGCAGCGGCCACGAGGCGCGCATCCCGGTAAGGAGCCGCGACGAAGCCGACGCCGTGCTCGCCCGCCTGCGCACCGCAGCCGCCCGCTGCGCCCAATCCACCACCGGAGCCACTCCATGAAACTCGTCGGAATGCTTGATTCGCCCTTCGTCCGCCGCACCTTCATCAGCGCCCGGATGCTCGGCGTACCCTTCGAACACCAATCCCTGTCGGTGTTTCGCAACTTCGTCGAATTCCACGCCATCAACCCGCTCGTCAAGGCGCCCACCCTGGTGCTCGACGACGGCGGCGTGATGGTGGACAGCAGCCTCATCATCGACTGGTTCGAGCGCACCGCCACCCCTGGCAAGAGCCTGCTGCCCGCCGACGCGGCCCGCCTGCAGCGCTGCCTGCAGCTCACCAGCTGGGGCCTCGCCGCCGCCGAGAAGAGCGTCCAGCGCTACTACGAGACCAAGGTGCGCCCCGAGGAAGCCCGCTCGCCCGACTGGATCGATCGCGTCACCGGCCAGATCCGCGACACCTACGCGTTGATTGACCGCCACGTGGGCCAGGACGACTGGCTGTGCGGCGATCGCCCCACCCAGGCCGACATCACCGTGGCCGTGGCGTGGCGCTTCACCCACCACACCGCACCGGGCCTGGTGGACGACAGCGACTACCCCCACCTCGCCGGCCTCGCCGCCCAGGCCGAAGGCCTGCCGGCCTTCCGCGCCGCTGATTTCACCTGAACGAAAGCCCCCATGATCGGACGCATCACCGGCCGCCTGGCCGAGAAGAACCCGCCGCAGATCCTCATCGACGTAAACGGCGTCGGCTACGAACTCGAAGTGCCCATGAGCACCTTCTACGGCCTGCCCGCCACCGGCCAGACGGTCAGCCTCGCCACCCACATGGCGGTGCGCGAGGACGGCCACTTCCTGTACGGCTTCGCCAGTGAGGACGAGCGCGCCACCTTCCGCCAGCTCCTCAAGGTCGCCGGCATCGGCGCCCGCACCGCGCTGGCGGTGCTCTCCGGGCTGTCGGTCACCGATCTGGCCCAGGCCATCGCCCTGCAGGAATCCGGCCGCCTCATCAAGATCCCCGGCATCGGCAAGAAGACCGCCGAGCGCCTGCTGCTCGAGCTGCGCGACAAGCTGCCCAAGGCCCTCCCCGGCCTCGCCGCCCAGGCCGCCGCACAGCCCGGCGACGACCGGGGCGACATCATCAACGCCCTGCTGGCCCTCGGCTACAACGAGAAGGAAGCCCTCGGCGCAGTCAAGCAGCTGCCCGACGGCGTGGGCGTCTCCGACGGCATCCGCCAGGCGCTCAAAGGCCTGTCGAAGGCATGAGCGCCAAACTCAAGCAGGGTTTCATGCGCAACGTGAAGCTCGGCGCCGGCACCCTGCGCCTGCTCATGAACCTGTGGCCGCCCTTCATCGGCGCCGGCATCCACGTCGAGCGACTGTCCCCCGACTACACCGAAGCGGTGGTGCGGATGCGCCTCGGGCTGCTCAACCGCAACTACATGGGCACCCACTTCGGCGGCTCGCTGTACGCCATGACCGACCCCTTCTTCGCGCTGCTGGTCATGCACCAGCTCGGCCGCGGCTACGTGGTGTGGGACAAGGCCTCCAGCATCGACTACAAGCTCCCCGGCCGCGGCACCGTCCGCGCCCGCTTCCGCGTCACGCCAGAGCAAGTCGAAGCCATCCGCCAGGCCACCGCCGGCGGCGACAAGTTCGAGCCGGTGTTCACGGTGGACGTGGTCAACCGCCAGGGCGAAGTGGTAGCGACGGTGGAGAAGACGGTTTATGTGAGGCGCAAACCCGGCATCTGAAGCCGCCCGCCGCGCCGGACGCTTGGCGCCGCCCGATTCAGGGATAATCCCCCCATCCCCAACCCGAGACTCCCCCATGGCTCCGCGACGTACTGCCCAGGTGGCCATCACCGCCTTTCTGCTGCTCGGCTGTGCCTTCGTGCTCAGCCCCTTCTTCGCGGCGATCCTGTTTGCCGGGACGGTGTGCATCACCACCTGGCCGATCTACCAGTCGCTGCACCGCCGGATGGGCCGGCGCAACGGGCTGGCGGCGATTTCGATGACCTTCCTGCTCACCGCAGTGCTGCTGGTGCCGATGATCGGGCTCGCGGCGTCCCTCACCGACGCGGCGATGGAAGCCGTGGATTGGGCGCGGACGGCCATTGAACAATCCGACGGCCGCCCGCCTGAATGGGTGAAGGAAATCCCGGTAGTGGGCCGCGACCTCGACGCCTACGTGCGCAAGCTCACCCACAGCCAGCAGGAGATGCGCAAGCTCGCGCTGCAGGCGGTCGAGCCGGCCCGCAAGTTCGCCCTCGGGCTGGGCGGCGTGCTGGGCCAGGGGCTGCTCCAGATCACCCTGGTGCTGTTCATCGGTTTCTTCTTCTATCGGGATGGCGCGACCATCTACGACCAGCTCGAAACCGGCGCCCAGCGCCTGGGAGGCGAACTGGGCAACCGCCTGCTCGATCTGGCCGCCAACACCGTCAAGGCGGTGATGATCGGCATCGTCGGCACCGCCGCGGCCCAGGCCCTGGTGGCGCTGGTCGGCTTCGTGATCGCCGGGGTGCCGGGCGCGCTGCTGCTGGCGGCGGGCACTTTTTTCCTGTCGCTGGTGCCGGTGGGCCCGCCGCTGATCTGGGGCGGCGCGGCGTTCTGGCTGTACCAGCAGGGCGAGAGCGGCTGGGCGATCTTCATGGTGCTGTGGGGTGCGCTGGCGGTGAGCTCGGTGGATAACTTCCTCAAGCCCTTCCTGATCAGCCGCACCGCCAGCCTGCCGATCCTGCTGATCGCCCTGGGCGCCTTCGGCGGCGTGCTGGCCTTCGGCTTCATCGGGCTGTTCCTCGGCCCCACCTTCCTGGCCCTGGGCCAGGCCCTGTTCCGGGAATGGACCGCCCATGACGCCGTCCTTCCCCCCGTCACGACGGACGAATCCCAATGATCGAGACCGATGCCATCAAGGCCGGCCAGCCCGACGCCACCGCCCGGCTGATCGGCGCGGCCAAGGCCAGCAACCAGGAAGAGGCGCTGGAACGCGCCCTGCGGCCCAAGCGGCTGGCCGATTACGTGGGCCAGCAGAAGATCCGCAACCAGCTGGAAATCTTCATCCAGGCCGCCAGGAAACGCGGCGAGGCCCTCGACCACGTGCTGCTGTTCGGGCCGCCGGGCCTGGGCAAGACGACCCTCGCCCACATCGTGGCGGCCGAGATGGGCGTCAATCTGCGCCAGACCTCCGGCCCGGTGCTGGAGCGCGCCGGCGATCTGGCCGCGCTGCTCACCAACCTCGAACCCCACGACGTGCTGTTCATCGACGAGATCCACCGCCTGAGCCCGGTGGTGGAGGAAATCCTCTACCCGGCGCTGGAGGATTTCCAGATCGACATCATGATCGGCGAAGGTCCGGCGGCGCGCTCGGTGAAGCTGGATCTGCCACCCTTCACGCTGGTGGGCGCCACCACCCGCGCCGGGATGCTCACCAACCCGCTGCGCGACCGCTTCGGGATCGTGTCGCGGCTGGAGTTCTACACCGCGCAGGAGCTCGCCTACATCGTCAGCCGCTCGTCACGCCTGCTGGATGTGGAGATCGACGACACCGGCGCCTTCGAGATCGCCCGTCGCGCCCGCGGCACGCCGCGGATCGCCAATCGCCTGCTGCGGCGGGTGCGCGACTACGCCGAGGTGCGCGCCGACGGCCGCATCACCGCCGAAGTGGCGGATGCGGCGCTGACGATGCTCGACGTGGATCACCTGGGCCTCGATCTGATGGACCGCAAGCTGCTGGGCGCGATGCTCGAAAAGTTTGGCGGCGGCCCGGTGGGGCTCGACAACCTGGCGGCGGCGATCGGCGAATCGTCCGACACCATCGAGGACGTGCTGGAGCCCTACCTCATCCAGCAGGGCTACCTGCAGCGCACGCCGCGGGGGCGCATGGCCACCGCGTCGATCTGGCAACACTTCGGGCTGCGGCCGCCGGGCGGCGGCCAGGGCCTGTGGGAAGAAAGCTGACCCGCCACGCTGGCTGAAATCCGGCCGGCGCTGCGGGCAGCAGGGGGATCAGGCGGTCTGCCGGGCCACCTTGGCGCTCGCCATCACGGCCTCGATGCGGCTCGCGGTGGTGAGGAAATCGCTCTGGTTTTCTTCGTCAAAGGGCTTGAGGCACAGCGACACGGCCTTGGCGGTGATCGTCAGGCCACCCTTCGGGTCGCGGTCGATGAAGCCGTTCTGGATCAGGTAACTCACCTTGCGGCGGACGGTTTCCCGCGGGATGCCGGTGGACGAGCTGATCGAGAAGGCATTGCACGGGCGCAGCGACAGTCGACTGAAGGTTTCTTCGTCGGTGCAGCAGCTCGGCATGCTGGAACCGTCGCCGAGCGCCAGGCTGCCCATGTTGTAGAGGCCGACTTCACCGAGGACGATGGGCAGCAGCAGATCGCCATCGAAGGCGCCGTAAAGCCGTACCAGATACCGAAGGTTGTAACGGGCAAGATGCAAGGCGGCCAGGCGCCGTTCGCGAGGAACTTCGGGCCCCGTCGTCCCGGTCGCGTCGCCGGGTGGAACTGACCCTTTGGAGTCAGGGGGCAGCAGGGTGTTCATGTAGTTCTCCATGATGCTTCTGGCTGAATGGTGTGTAACATCATTTAACCATTCAATGCCCGGAGAATACATACCCGTGTCTTGCGAAACTGCGAAAAACTGCGCTCGCTATGGACTAATTCACACCTGACAGGCCAGGCCCTTAAGGTATTCGCCCTCCGGGACCGCCAGACCGATGGGATGATCGGGGGATGCGGACAGGCGATGCAAAATGCGTGCCTCGATCCCGACGTCCGCCGCGGCACCCGCAACGATCTTCTGGAACAGTTCGAGCCCGATGCCACCGGAGCACGAATACGTCATCAGAATGCCACCCGGGTTGAGCAGGCGGAAGCCCAGCAGGTTGATGTCCTTGTAGGCGCGGGCGGCCCGGTCGGCATGGGCGGCCGAGGGCGCGAACTTGGGCGGATCGAGGACGATCAGGTCGAACTTGCGGCCTTCGGTCTTGAGGGTGCGCAGGGCCTGGAAGACGTCGTCCTCCCGCCATTCGGCGCGGGCGGCGTCGAGCTGCGGGTTGAGCGCCACGTTGCGCGCCGCGGTGGCCAGCGCCGGGCCGGACGAATCGATGGAGATCACGCTCTTCGCGCCACCCGCCAGCGCCTGCAGCGAGAAGCCGCCGGTGTAGCAGAAACAGTTGAGCACGTCGCGCCCGGCGGCCAGCTGGCCGGTGAGCAGGCGGTTGTCGCGTTGGTCGAGGTAGAAGCCGGTTTTATGGCCGCCGGCCACGTCCACTTCCATGCGCACGCCGTTTTCGACGATGGTGAGCTGCTCGGGCATCTCGCCGAACACCAGCCCGCTCACGGGGCCGAGGCCTTCGAGCTTGCGCACGTCCGAATCCGAGCGCTCATACACCGCGCTGCAGCCGGTGGCCTGGACCAACCCGGCGACGATGGCCTCACGCCACTTGTCGGCGCCCGCGCTGGTGAGCTGCACCACCACCACCGGGCCGTAGCGGTCGGCGATCACGCCGGGCAGGCCGTCGGATTCGCCGTGGATGAGGCGCACGCCGTCCTGCGTGGCCAGCCACGGATGGGCCGCCCGCCGCGCCACCGACGCGGCCACCGCACGCTTGATGAAGGCGTGGTCGATCGACTGCTCGCAGTCGAAGGTCCACACCCGGGCGCGGATCTGCGATTCCGGCGACCACGCGGCCCGCGCCAGCGGCTTGCCGCCGGCATCCTTGACGAGCACCGTGTCGCCCGCCCGCGCCCGCCCCTCCAGCCGATCCACCGAACCGGCAAAGATCCAGGGGTGACGACGCATCACGGAGCGTTCCTTACCGGGTTTGAGAATGAGATCGGCCATGGCGGGATGTGGGATTGTGGGGATTGGGAAATAGGGGAGTGGGAAATGGGGCAACTGCTACACCGTGCGCCTCTCCCGAAACCTGAGGGGCGAAGAGCGCGTAGCGAGCGGCCCGAGGTCGCGATGAGAAGCGCAGCCGTACATCGGTACGGCGAGCATCACAGACGCAAGATCGGCCTGCGCAGTAGCTTTATGCGCCCCTCAGCCGAGTTGGCGGACGAGGGAGGCGGAGACCATCTCGCCGATGCGGGTGACGTAGAGCGTGCCCATCGCCGGATAGAAACGCTCGGGATCTTCGCTGCCCATGGCCAGCAGGCCAAAGGTCTTTTCGTCGCGGCGCAGGGGCACCAAGGCCACGGACTTCACCTGCCGGCCGGCGGCGCCGAACCAGTTGATGACTTCGCGGATCGTCGGGGTGCCGCAGTAGGGCCCGGTGAGGTCGCCGGTGAAGAAGCGCACTTCCTCACCCACCGGCAGGAACTCGGGGCCGCTTCGGGACAGCACGCTGTTCCACACCCGGAAGGCCACGTGGGGCACGGTGAAGTCTTCCTGCAGGTGGGTGTAGATCGCCTGGCGGATGGATTCGAAATCCTCGGCCTCGAGCAGCGACAGGGTGAGTCGATGCACCTTCTCGCCGATGGCGTCGTTCTCTTCGCCAAACTCGAGCAGCTCGGCGAACTTGTTCTCGAGCTGGGCGATGCGCTCGCGCAAGGCCAGCATCTGCCGCTCGATGAGCGAGATGGCCTGGCCGTTGTGGGGGTGGGTCACCGTCAGATCGGTCAGCAGGCCCGAGTTGTCGTCGAAGAAATCGGGGTTGGCCTGCAGGAACTGGATGACGTCGGAAGCTTTCATGGCGAGGGGCCGGGTGGGGTGAAGATCAGGGGAGCGTGAGTTCGCCGGAGAACACGGTGACGGCCGGGCCGGTCATCAGGACCGGGGTGCCGACGCCGTTCCAGGCGATGGTGAGTTCGCCACCGCGGGTTTCGACGGCCACCGGCGAGGCCACCAGGCCGCGCAGGATGCCCGCCACCACCGCCGCACAGGCGCCGGTGCCGCAGGCCAGGGTTTCGCCGGCGCCGCGCTCGAAGACGCGCAGGCGCACGCGGTGTTCATCGACCACCTGCAGGAAGCCGGCATTGACCCGCGCCGGAAAGCGCGGATGGTGCTCGATCAGCGGGCCCTGCTCGGCCACCGGGGCGGTATCCACGTCGGCCACCACCTGCACCGCATGGGGGTTGCCCATGCTGACGGCGGTGATCGCCACGCTGGTGCCGGCCACATCGAGGGGCTGCACGTAGGCGTCGGAATCGCTGACGAAGGGCACATCGGCGGGATTCAGCACCGGCACGCCCATGTCGACGGTCACGTTGCCGTCGGCCTCGAGGCGAGGTGCGATGATGCCCTTCTTGGTCTCGACGCGGATCTCGCGCTTGTCGGTGAGGCCCTGCTCGAACACGAAACGGGCGAAGCAGCGGGCGCCGTTGCCGCATTGCTCGACCTCGCCACCGTCGGCGTTGAAGATGCGGTAGCGGAAGTCGACGCCCGGCGTCTGGGCCGGCTCGACCACCAGCAGCTGGTCGCAACCGACGCCGAAATGGCGGTCGGCCAGGTAGCGCACCTGGTCTTCGGTGAGCTGGATGGGCTGGCGCACGGCGTCGATCATCACGAAGTCGTTGCCGAGGCCCTGCATCTTGGTAAAGGCGAGCTTTCTGCTCATGGGATAAAATCCAGGTAATCCCGCCAGACGCAGCGGTCCATCACCACCGTCATGCCGGCAGCTTGCGCGCGCGCGGCGGCTTCTTCGTTGATCACCCCGTCCTGCAGCCAGAGGCGCCTGACGCCGAGGGCGATGCATTCGTCCACAATCGGGCCGACTTCGTCGGATGCGCGAAAGACATCCACGAGATCGGGCACGAAGGGCAGATCGGACAGGCGCGCATAGGCTTTTTCGCCGAGCACCTCGGAAACTGCCGGACGAACCGGTACGATGCGATAGCCGAAGCCCTGCATCGCGCGGGACACCCGGTAACTCGGGCGCTCGACGCGCGGCGACAGGCCGACGACGGCAATGGTCTTGACCTCCTGCAGGAGGCGACGGATCTGGTCGGGCGGGGGATTGGCAAACATGGACGGATTCTACCGGATTGGCGGGGCGCCGAAACCTTGCGGGCAACCGCAGGCAGCATGACAGGCAAACATTGGAGAGCAGGATGGATCGCAGTACGCGGCCGGGTGTCGTGAGAAGAGTTTGGTCGGGTATCTGGCGTGGGGTGGACCGGCTGCGCCGGGCGAGCATCAACCTGCTGTTCCTTGGCGTCATCGCGGTGATCGTCGCCAGCTGGTGGTCGAGCCAGATCGAGCCGCTGCCCACTGACGCCGCGCTGGTCATCGCGCCCAGCGGCACACTGGTCGAGCAGCGCAGCGTGCGCAGCCCGATAAACGTGCTGCAAGGCGGTGACGGCATTCGTCAGGTGCTGCTGCGCGACGTGGTGGACGCCATCCGCAACGCCGCCACCGACCCGCGCATCAAGGTGCTGATCCTCGAGCCGGACGGCCTCGCCGGTGCCGGGTTGTCCAAGCTAGAGGAGGTCGGCGCAGCCGTGGCCGACTTCCGCAAGGCCGGCAAGAAGGTGTACGCCTGGGGCAAGAACTACAACCAGTCCCAATACCACCTGGCGGCCCAGGCCGATCAGGTCTTCCTCAATCCCGACGGCTACGTGCTGCTCACCGGCTTCGGGCGCTACCCCACCTACTTCAAGGGCCTGTTCGACCAGATCGGCGTGAAGATGCAGGTCTTCCGGGTGGGCACCTACAAGTCCTTCGTCGAGCCCTACACCCGCAGCGACATGTCGCCGGAAGACCGCGACGCGACCCGCGAATACCTCGACGCCGCGTGGCAGGCCTATCAGGCCGACATCACCGCGGCCCGCCCCAAGGCTGGCGCGCAGATCACCCGCTACGTGGGCGAGGCGCCCGAGCTGCTGGCCGCCGCCGATGGCGATGCGGCGAAGATGGCCCTCGACGCCGGCCTCGTGGATGGCCTCAAGAGCGCCGACGAGTGGCGTGACTTCGTGCGCGGGCTGGTGGGCCCGGCCGCCGACGGCAAGGGTTTCAAGCACGTGGATCTGGCCACCTACATCGGCCGCGTCCGCGAGGAGGCGCCCCATCCGGCCGCACGGGTTGGCGTGGTGGTGGCCCAGGGGGCGATCGTTGACGGCGAACAGCCCCCCGGCGTGGTGGGCGGCGATTCGGTCGCCGGGCTGATCCGCCAGGCCCGCGAGGACGACGCCATCAAGGCCCTGGTGCTGCGCATCGACAGCCCTGGCGGCAGCGCCACCGCCTCCGAGGTGATCCGCCGCGAGCTGGCGCTGACCCGCAAGGCCGGCAAGCCCGTGGTGGTGTCGATGGGATCGGTGGCGGCCTCCGGCGGCTACTGGATCGCCATGGCCGCCGACGAGGTGTGGGCCAGCCCCACCACCATCACCGGCTCGATCGGCATCTTCGCGATGCTGCCGGATCTCTCCGGCCCGATGGCCAAGCTCGGGCTCACCGTCGACGGCATCGGCACCACGCCGCTCGCCGCCGGCCTCGACCCGCGCCGGCCCCTCGACCCGCAGATCGGCAAGCTCCTCCAGTCGAGCATCGAGCACGGCTACAAGCGCTTCCTCGGCGTGGTGGGTGAAGCCCGCAAGATGAGCCCGGAAGCCGTCGATCAGGTGGCCCAGGGCCGCGTGTGGATGGGCATCCAGGCCAAGGAAAAGGGCCTGGTGGACAAGCTCGGCGGGCTCGACGCCGCCCTCAAGGCCGCTGCCGCCCGCGCCGGGCTCACCGACTACGACGTGAGCTACGTCGAGAAGCCCCTGTCGCCCCGTGACCAGCTCCTCGCCAAGCTCCTCGACAACGGCGAGGAATCCGACGGCGGGGAACCCGGCAGCCGCTCGCTGGTGGATCAGACCGTCGCCCGCCTGCGCGCCGAACTCCAGGGCCTGGCCCTGTGGAACGACCCGGGCCACGTGTATCTGCACTGCCTGTGCGAGGCGCCGTAGCCGGGGCCTTCGGGCGCTTTCACTGCCTGTAAGCGGAATGTCGCCGGATTGTCCCTGACCGGCAACATCCGCGTCACGCCCCGGCAATCCGCCCTGCCGATACTTCCCGGCACCACATCACGTGCCGGGAAAGTCATGTCCGCTCCTTCGTTCAAGCTCGGCGCCTGCGCCGCCGCCGTCCTCCTCCTTGCCGGCTGTGGCAGCAGCGGCAGCAACGCCCCCAGTGTGCCCACCGGCTCGACCGCCACGCTGGCCCTGCTGGAGACCACCGACCTCCACACCAACGTGATGAGCTATGACTACTTCAAGCTCACCGAGGACGCGTCGCTGGGCTTCGAGCGCACCGCGACCCTCATCGCCGCCGCCCGCCAGGAATTCCCCAACACCCTGCTGATCGACAACGGCGACACCATCCAGGGCACCGCCCTGTCGGATTACCAGGCCACCGTCAAACCCCTCGCCTGCAGCGAGACGCTGGCCATGTACAAGGTGATGAACGCCACCGGCTACGACGGTGGCGGCATCGGCAACCACGAGTTCAACTACGGCCTGCCCTTCCTGAGCCAGGTGACCGGCAACCGCTTCAGCATCACCGGCATGGCCGAGCCGGCCGACCAGCCCGTCTGCAAGGGGCCGAACTTCCCGCTGGTGCTGGCCAACGTCCACAGCGTGAAGACCGGCCAGCCCCTGTTCCAGCCCTACGCGATCATCGACAAGACCGTCACCGCCACCGGGCCCGACGGCAGCGCCGTGACCGGCGTCGTCAAGGTCGGCATCATCGGCTTCACGCCGCCGGCCATCATGAGCTGGGACAAGCGCTGGCTGGACGGCAAGGTCTACACCACCGGCGTCAAGGAAGCCGCCGAGAAGTACATCCCCGAGATGCGCGCCAAGGGCGCCGATCTGGTGGTGGTGATCTCCCACGGCGGCCTCGACAACAGCGCCTATTCGCCGACCATGGAAAACGGCAGCTACCACCTGTCCAGCGTGGCGGGCGTGGATGCCATGCTGATCGGCCACTCGCACCAGATCTTCCCCAACGCCACCAGCACCGTGGCGCAGTTCAACCTGCCCGGGGTGGACAAGGTTGCCGGCACCGTGAATGGCGTTCCCACCGTGATGGCCAACTACTGGGGCAAGCACCTGGGCGTGATCAAGCTCGGCCTCGCCTACGACGGCAGCAAATGGACCGTCGACAAGACCAAGACGGTCGTCCAGGCGCGCTCGGCCCAGAACGCCGACAAGACCTACGTGGCCGTCACGCCCTCCGTCGCCGCCGCTATCGCCGCCGAACACCAGGCCACCATCGACTACGTGAAGACGCCGATCGGCAGCACCGACTTCGAGATGTCGTCCTACTTCGCCGACGTGGGCGATCCGGGCGCGATCGAGCTGGTGAACCAGGCCCAGGCCGACTACGTGGCCCGCTATGTGGCGGCCAACCTGCCCCAGTACGCCAGCCTGCCCGTTCTGTCGGTGAGCGCCCCGTTCAAGAGCGGCTTCGCCGGCGGCTCGGACTACACCGACGTGGCCCAGGGCAATGTGGCGATCAACAACGCAGCCGACCTCTACCTCTACCCGAACACCATCTACGCGGTGAAGGTGACCGGCGCCGACCTCCGGAACTGGCTCGAAACCGCGGCCAAGCGCTTCAACCGGATCGATCCGACGAAGACCACCCCGCAGGAGCTGGTCAGCAGCTTCCCGGGCTACAACTTCGACATGTTCACCAGCCCCGACATCAGCTACGAGATCGACGTCACCCAGGCTGTCGGCAGCCGCATCGTCAACCTCAAGTACAAGGGTGCCGCCATCGACCCGGCGAAGGAATTCATCGTCGCCACCAACAACTACCGGGCGAGCGGCGGCGGCGGTTTCCCGGGCCTGGACGGCAGCAAGACCATCTACGCATCGCCGGACGCCAACCGGGACGTGCTGATCGCGTACATCAAGACGATCAAGACCGTCACCCGCGCCGCCAACGGCTCGGACCGCAGCTGGCGCTTCGTCAAGGTCGCCACCGCGGGGCCCGTGGTCTTCCATTCCGCCCAGGGCAAGCTCGCCCTGGCCACGGCGGCGGGGCTGACCAACGTCACCCTTGCCCAGGCCGACGACGGCAGCGGCAAGAACCTGGCGCTCTATGCAATCGATCTTTCGAAGTAAGCGGGGCCGGATCGGCGGCGCCCTCGCCGCCGGCCTGACCCTGGCCGCCGCCCTGGCCTGGAGCGCAGCCACCCCGCGTGACAGCCTGCCGGACGACCCGCGTCAGCTGCAGGTACTGGCCGGCCCGGGCAGGCAGCCCGCCGCGCTGGATCGGCTGCGGACGCTGGCCGAACGCAACACGCCCCTCGGCCGCCGCGCACTGGGCGAGGCCCTGCTGGGCAACCGGGAATCCGCCGTCGAAGCCCAGGTCTGGCTCTGCATCGCCGCCCAGGCCGGCGACGCCCACGCCGCTTTCCTGCTCGGCAAGACCTTGATGGACGGCGCCGCCGGCATCCCCCGCGATCCCGCCCGCGGGGCGATGTGGCTGGGCGCTGCCGCCGAGGCCGGCCATGGGGGCGCAGCCTTTCATCTGGGGATCGCCCACCGCAACGGCAACGGCGTGGGGCGGGATGCGATCAAGGCGGCGCGGTGGTTCCAGGTGGCGGCGGAGCAGGGCATCCCCGCCGCCCAGTTCATGCTCGCCAATGCCTACCGGACGGGCGACGGCGTGCCCCGCGACGAACGCGAAGCCCTGCGCCTCTACACCGAAGCGGCCGAACAGGATCATCCGGAAGCCGTCCAGACCCTGGCGATGGCCTACCGGGACGGCGAACTGGGCCTGGCGCGGGACGAGATGCAGGCCCGTCATTTCATGCTGGAGACAGCCCACGCCCTCAAGCACCCGGCGCTGCGCCCCTGATCGCGACAGAATCGCTGCACAAAAAAAAGCGCAGGGCGATCACCCTGCGCATCCGTCACTGGCGGGCGGCGCTTACCAGCGCTTGATCACCCACTTGGGCACGCGCACGCCGGCATCCTGGGCGTCGCGGCGGGTGAAGTCGCCGTTGCCCACGTCGTCGTAGAGGTAATACGGCACGCCGTGGGGCGGAGTGACCTTGACCATGTAGAGCTGGCCATTGACGCGGAACTCCTCGACCGTGTCCTCACCTTTTTTCAGGATGGTGACCTGGGGTTCCTGCTCGGCGTCGAGCTCCATGCCCGGCGGCGGGGGAGGCGGTTCGGGCAGGGGTTCGAGTTTCGGGGGTTGCTGCTGAGCCCAGGCCGACGCCGTGACGGCGAACAGCAGGGCGGCGAATTCTTTTACGCGGGGCATGGCGGTCTCCTGACTATGCCGCGATTGTAACCCGCCGGCCTCGGCAGCCGGCAGGCGATGGGCTTACAGGTTGAGCATCAGCTCGTGCTCTTCGGGCAGCGGCAGGAAGCCGCGGCTCTGGTAGTGGTTGAAGATCGCATCGACGACCTTCTCGGGCTCGTCGATCACCTGCACGAGGTTCAGGTCGTCGGGGTTGATCATCTTCTCGTCCACCAGCCGGTCCTTGAACCAGTCGAGCAGGCCGCCCCAGAAGGCCGACTCGACCAGGATCACCGGGATCTTGCGGCTCTTGCCGGTCTGGATCAGGGTCATCGCCTCAAGGAGCTCGTCCAGCGTGCCGAAGCCGCCGGGCATCACCACGTAGGCCACCGCAAACTTCACGAACATGAACTTGCGCGCGAAGAAGTGCTGGAAGGTCTGGGAGATGTCCTGGTAGGGATTGGCCTGCTGCTCCATGGGCAGCTGGATGTTGAGGCCGACGCTGGGCGACTTGCCGAAGTAGGCGCCCTTGTTGGCGGCTTCCATGATGCCGGGGCCGCCGCCGGAGATCACCGAGAAGCCGGCGTCCGACAACAGCCGGGCGATGCGCTCGGTCTTCTCGTAGTAGGGGTGATCGGGTTTGGTGCGGGCGCTGCCGAAGATCGACACCGCCGGGCGGATCGGCTTGAGGCGCTCAGTGGCCTCGACGAACTCTGCCATAATCCCGAAAATCCGCCACGACTCCCGGGCGGTGAAGTTCTGCGCCGCAGTGGTGGGGATTTCCTTCGGGAGTTTTTCTTTTGCAGTCATTGTCTTGTTAGGAGTGAAGGGTGAGGGGCGCGATGCCTCATCAGCCCACGTGCCCATGCCTACCCTGTTGCTCGTAGACGGTTCCAGCTATCTGTACCGCGCTTTCCATGCCCTGCCCGACCTGCGCAATTCGGCAGGCGAACCGACCGGTGCCGTGCGCGGCGTGCTGTCCATGCTACGTCGGCTCGAATCCGACTACAAGGCAGAGTATCGGGCCTGCATCTTCGACGCCAAGGGCAAGACCTTCCGCGACGACTGGTTTCCCGACTACAAATCCCACCGCCCGCCGATGCCCGACGACCTGCGGGCGCAGATCGAGCCGCTCCACGAAGCCGTGAAGGCCGAGGGCTGGCCGCTGCTCGTCGAGGAAGGCGTCGAGGCCGACGACGTGATCGGCACCCTCACCCGCCAGGCCGTCGAGGCCGGCTGGGAGGTCGTCATCTCCACCGGCGACAAGGATCTCACCCAGCTCGTCCAGCCCGGCGTGCGCTGGGTCAACACGATGAGCGAGGAAGTGCTGGATTCGGACGGCGTGACCGCCAAGTTCGGTGTGCCGCCCGAGCGCATCATCGACTATCTGGCGCTGGTGGGCGACACCGTCGATAACGTGCCCGGCGTCGAGAAGTGCGGCCCTAAAACGGCCGTCAAGTGGCTCACCGAATACGGCACCCTCGACAACCTGATCGCCAACGCCGACAAGGTGGGCGGCAAGGTCGGCGAAAACCTGCGCAAGCACCTGGATTTCCTGCCGCTCGGGCGCAAGCTCGTCACCGTCGTCACCGATCTGCCGCTGGCCGTTGGCCCGGCCGACCTGCCCGCCCGGGAAGACGACAAGGCGGCGCTCGCCGCCATCTACCGGCGCATGGAGTTCAAGGGCTGGCTGAAGGAGCTCGAAGACGGCGCCCAGCGCGCCACTGCGCCGGCCGCCGCCAGTGCCGGCGACACCGCCACGCCCGCCGCAGAGCCCGGCGCCCACCGCAGCGCCTACGAGACGCTCCTCGACTGGGACGCCTTCGACGCCTGGCTGACCAAAATTTCCGCCGCCGAGCTCACCGCCTTCGACACCGAGACCACAGGCCTCGACCCGATGGTCGCGACGCTTGTCGGCATGTCCTTCGCCACCGTCGAGGGCGAGGCCGCCTACCTGCCGCTCGCCCACGGCTACGCTGACGCCCCGGCCCAGCTGCCGATTTCTGAGGTGCTGGAAAAGCTCAAGCCCTGGCTCGAATCCGACGCCCACCACAAGCTCGGCCAGAACCTCAAGTACGACGCCCACATCCTCGCCAACCACGGCATCCTGCTTGCCGGCATCGCGGAAGACACGCTGCTCGAGTCCTACGTGCTGGAAAGCGACAAGTCCCACGACATGGATTCGCTGGCCAGCCGCCACCTGGGCATCAAGACGCTGACCTACGCCGAGGTATGCGGCAAGGGCGCCAAGCAGATCGGCTTTGGCGAAGTGGAGCTCGCCCGCGCCACCGAATACGCCGCCGAAGACGCCGACATCACCCTGCGCCTGCACCACGCGCTGTCCGCCCAGCTCGCCGCCGAGCCGGCCCTCGCCGCGCTGTACCGCGACGTGGAGCTGCCCACCGCCCGCGTGCTGTTCGAGATGGAACGCAACGGCGTGCTGATCGACGACTTCCTGCTCGCCCAGCACTCCGAGGAGCTCGGCCGCCGCCTGCACGAGCTGGAACTCCAGGCCCACGAGCTCGCCGGCCAGCCCTTCAACCTGGGCTCACCCAAGCAGCTCGGCGAGATCCTGTTCACCAAGCTGGGCCTGCCGGTGGTCAAGAAGACCGCCACCGGCCAGCCGTCCACCGACGAAGACGTGCTCTCCCAGCTCGCCGAAGACTACCCGCTGCCCAAGCTGCTGCTCGAGCACCGCAGCCTCGCCAAGCTCAAGAACACCTACACCGACAAGCTGCCGCTGATGGTGAATCGCCGCACCGGCCGCGTGCACACCAGCTTCAGCCAGGCCGTGGCCGTGACCGGACGCCTCGCCAGCACCGAGCCCAACCTGCAGAACATCCCGATCCGCACGCCGGAAGGCCGCCGCATCCGCGCCGCCTTCATCGCCCCGGCCGGCCACAAGATCATCTCGGCGGATTACTCCCAGATCGAGCTGCGCATCATGGCGCACCTCTCCGGCGACAAGGGACTGCTGGACGCCTTCGCCCACGGCGAGGACGTGCACCGCGCCACCGCCGGCGAGATCTTCGGCGTCACCCCGCTGGAAGTGACCAGCGAGCAGCGCCGCTACGCCAAGGTGATCAACTTCGGACTGATCTACGGCATGAGCGCCCACGGCCTCGCCAAGAACCTCGGCATCGAGCGCGTCGCCGCCGCCAACTACATCGACCGCTACTTCGCCCGCTACCCCGGCGTCGCCGCCTACATGGACCGCACCCGCGCCGAGGCCAAGGCCAACGGCTATGTGGAGACGGTCTTCGGCCGTCGCCTGCACCTGCCGGAGATCCGCGCCCAGCAGGTCGGACGCCGCCAGGCCGCCGAGCGCGCCGCGATCAACGCGCCCATGCAGGGCACCGCCGCCGACCTCATCAAGAAGGCGATGATCGCCACCTCCGCCTGGCTGCGCGAGTCCGGCGTGAAGAGCAAGCTCATCCTGCAGGTCCACGACGAACTGGTGCTCGAAGTGCCCGACGACGAGGTCGCCCTGATCCGCGACCAGCTGCCGAAGCTCATGGCCGGCGTGGCGCAACTTTCCGTGCCGCTGGTTGCCGAAGTGGGCGTCGGCAGCAACTGGGACGAAGCGCACTGAGCGGGCGCCCGGGCGCCGGCCGCCCCCGCAATTCTTGAAAGCCTCTGGATGTACCACCGCATCACCCTGCTGCTGCTGATCTTCGCCCTGTCGGCGTGCAGCGTCTTCTCGTCGAAGAAGAAGGACGACAGCTACAAGCTCGAGCACTTCACGCCCGATTCGCCCTTCGAGCAGTCCTTCGAGATCGGCCCCGCCGCCGCCTGCGAAGCCGGCCGGCGGGCGCTGCTGAGCCAGGGCTACCTGATCGACGAGAGCAAGCCCGATCAGGTGCGCGCCCGCAAGTTCTTCCAGCCCAACCGCGAAACCCAGGTCCAGCTCACCTTCAGCCTGTCGTGCCTCGCCGAAGGCGACGGCTCCGCCGTGTTCGCCAACGTCCGCCAGCTGCGCGAGGAGCTCAAGGCCGGCTCGGCCAGCACCGGCCTCAGCGTCACCGGCATCGGCTCCCTGTCGCTGCCCTTCGGCGGCAACAACGAAACCCTGGTCAAGGTGGGCGAGGAAACCGTCACCGACGCCGAGTTCTACGGGCGCTTCTTCGCCCTGATGCAATCCTTCATACGCTGATGAAATCCACCTTCGCCGCCCTCGCTGCCGTCTTCGGCCTTGCCACCGCCCACGCCGCCGACGCCCCCGATCCGGCCCGCTTCGCCCCCTGCGTCGCCGGCCTCAAGGCCGACGCCGCCGCCCGCGGCATCGCAGGCCCGAGCTACGACCGCCTCACCGCCAATCTGGCGCCAGACTTGAAGGTGCTCGACTTCCTCGACTACCAGCCCGAGTTCCGCACCCCGATCTGGGATTACCTCTCCGGCCTGGTGGACGACGAGCGCGTCGCCGACGGCCGCGCGATGCAGAAACAATGGGCCGAAGTGCTCGCCAACGTGTCGGCGCGCTACAAGGTCGATCCGGCCACGGTGGTCGCCGTGTGGGGCGTGGAGAGCAACTTCGGCCGCAACTTCGGCGCCCGGCCGCTGCTCACCTCCCTGTCCACCCTGTCGTGCTACGGCCGCCGACAGGCCTACTTCCGCGGCGAGTTCTTCGACGCCCTGAAGATCGTGGATTCCGGCGACGTGAAGGCCGAGCAACTCGTCGGCTCGTGGGCCGGCGCCTTCGGCCACACCCAGTTCATGCCCTCCACCTTCCTGCGCCTGGCGGTGGATTACGACGGCGACGGCCGCCGCGATCTGGTCGGCAGCATCCCCGACGCGCTGGCCTCCACCGCCAACTTCCTGCGCAAGGCCGGCTGGCGCGAAGGCGAGCCCTGGGGCTACGAGGTGCGCCTGCCCGCCGGCTTCGACACCAGCGGCGCCGGCCGCAAGAACAAGCAGGCGCTTTCCAGCTGGGCCGCGCGCGGCATCACGCGCATCGACGGCAGCCCGCTCAGCGGTCCGGATTCCGCCGGCCTGCTGCTGCCCGCCGGCCCCAAGGGCCCGGCCTTCATCGTGTTCCGCAACTTCGACGTGATCTTCGGCTACAACGCCGCCGAGAGCTACGCGCTGGCCATCGCCCACCTGGCCGACCGCCTCAAGGGCGGCGGCGCCTTCGCCACCCCGTGGCCCACCGACGACCCGGGCCTCTCCCGCGCCGAGCGCCGGGAGCTACAAACCCTGCTGATAGCAAAGGGTTATGCCATAGGCACCGTCGATGGCATGCTCGGCGACGCCAGCCGCGCCGCGATCCGCAGCGAACAGCAGCGCCTCGGCCACACGGTCGACGGCCGCGCCGGCCAGAAGCTCCTCGCCGCCCTGCGCAAGCCCTGATCCGCACCATGACCGACCACATTCCCGCCCACCCCGACGCCTCGCCCCTGGGCAAGCCCGTCGCCTACGCCGAGCACTACGCGCCCGAGCTGCTGTTCCCCATCGCCCGCCAGGGCAAGCGCGACGAGATCGGCGTGGCCGCAGGCAGCCTGCCCTTTGTCGGCGAAGACCTGTGGAACGCCTACGAAGTCTCGTGGCTCGGCCCCAAGGGCAAGCCGATGGTGGCGCTGGCGCAGTTCCGCGTGCCGGCCGATTCGCCCAATCTGGTCGAATCCAAGTCGTTCAAGCTGTATCTCAACTCGTTCAATCAGACGAAGCTCGCAAGCGTCGATGAGCTCGCCGCGCGCCTCACCGCCGATCTGTCGGCCGCCGCCGGCGCGCCGGTTACGGTGAAGGTCGAGCCGCTGTCCACGCGCCCCCAGCGCCCGATGGGCTACCCCAAGGGCGTGCTGCTGGACGAGCTCGACATCGCCATCGACCAGTATTCGCCCGCGCCGGGCCTGCTCCGCGCCGACGCCAGCCAGCCGGAAGTGAGCGAGACACTGTATTCGCACCTCCTCAAGTCCAACTGCCTCGTCACCGGCCAGCCGGACTGGGCGATGGTGGTGCTGCGCTACCGCGGCGCGCCCATCGACCGCGAGGGCCTGCTGCGCTACATCGTGTCCTTCCGCCAGCACAACGAATTCCACGAGCAATGCGTCGAGCGCATCTTCATGGACGTGATGCGCCAGTGCCGGCCCGCCAGCCTGTCGGTGTGGGCGCGCTACACCCGCCGCGGCGGGCTCGACATCAACCCGGCCCGGCGCACGCCCGATCTGCCGCCGCCGCCCGACTTCGCCGAAATCCGCCAATGACCACCCCCGACCTGCTCCAGCAGGACGTCGCCCTCGACGCCCTCAACACCCTGCGCCTGGCGGCGCGCGCCGCGTGGTTTGCCGCCGTCGATTCGGCCGACCAGCTTCGCGCGGTGATCGACGACCCGCGCGTCGCCGGCCTGCCGCGCTTCGTGCTGGGCGGTGGTTCCAACCTGGTGCTCGCCGGAGACTTTCCCGGCCTGGTGCTGAAGGTCGCCTTCCACGGCAAGAGCCGCGTGCAGGAAGACGCCGACGCCTTCTACATCCGCGCCGGCGGCGGCGAGAACTGGCACGACTTCGTACGCTGGACACTGGAGATGGGCTGGCCCGGGCTCGAGAACCTCTCGCTGATCCCCGGCACCGTCGGCGCCGCGCCGGTGCAGAACATCGGCGCCTACGGCATCGAGATGGCCGAGCACTTCTACAGCCTGCGCGCCTACGACCTCGAAACCGGCAAGACGGTCGGCTTCGACAAGCGCGACTGCCACTTCGGCTACCGGGACAGCTTCTTCAAGCAGGCCGGCGCCGGACGTTACCTGATCGCCGCCGTCACCTTCCGCCTGCCCAAGCAGTGGCAGCCGCGCACCAACTACGCCGACGTGGCCCGCGAGCTCGACGCCCTCGGCATCGCCCAGCCCACGCCGCTGCAGGTGTCGGATGCCATCATTGCCATCCGCCGCCGCAAGCTGCCCGACCCGGCCGAGATCGGCAACGCCGGCAGCTTCTTCAAGAACCCGGTGGTCCCGGCCGAGGCCTACGCCCGCCTCGCCGCCGATTTCCCGACCCTGCCCCACTACCCGCAGCCCGACGGCAGCCAGAAGCTCGCCGCCGGCTGGCTGATCGAACAGGCCGGCTGGAAGGGCAAGCGCCTCGGCCCGGTGGGCTGCTACGCCAATCAGGCGCTGGTGCTGGTCAACCACGGCGGCGCCCGGGGCAGCGACGTGCGCGCCACGAGCGACGCGGTGCGTGCCGACGTGCGCGCCCGCTTCGGCGTCGAGCTGGAACCGGAGCCGGTCTTCGTCGGCGGCTGAACCCGCGCACGGCATCCGTCACGCCGGTGCCACGACGCCGGCATGGGCGCCCTAAAGCTTTTCGGAACCATGCCGAAAACCGCACATCGACCACGATGTACGGAGCCCTCTCATGGCAGCTGAAGAACGGCGCGGCAGCAGCGCCCTCACCCCCGATCTCGACTGGAGCCAAGTCCGCGAAACCGTGCTGATGCTCGAACTGGCCGTCGGCCAGATCGATTCGGCGCTGAAGGAAGGCAACAGCTCGGTGGAGGTGCTCACCGACTCCTTCACCTCGATGGCCGGCTACATGCGGATGATGGGCCAGGCCCTCGAATCCCTGCCCGACACCCCTGCCACCGCCGATCTCAAGTCCACCCTGATCGGCCACGCCAGCGAAGTCGCCGGCCGCGTCCAGCGCTCGATCATCGCCTTCCAGTTCTACGACAAGCTCTCCCAGCGCCTCGCCCACGTGTCCCACAGCCTGGAAGCCCTCGGCGGCCTGGTCACCGACCAGCGCAAGCTCTACAACCCCTTCGAGTGGGTCGCGCTGCAGGAGAAGATCCGCGCCAAGTATTCCACCCGCGAAGAGCTCGAGATGTTCAACGCGGTGATGCAGGGCATGCCGGTGAAGGAAGCCCTGGAGCACTACAAGGCCGAGATGAAGGACAAAGGCGACGACGTCGAACTCTTCTAGAGAGCAGCCGATAAGCCTGCTGCGCATCACGATCCTGCGACTCCAGTGCTCGCGACGGCTTCTCGACCACTGTCTTGCTTGGCGCGAGCCTGTAGGTCGGACGTCAGTCCGACACCACTCGTCAATCGTGCGGCGTTTGTCGGACTGAAGTCCGACCTACAGGATGTCGGTTTGGGGCCGGATCGCCCCTCTTTTTTGTAAGCGAATCCACCCGCTGCGCCATGTCGGCGGCAAAGGCGTAAACTCCGCGGCTTTCCGATTCTGCCCACCGGATTCCGCTTCGTCATGCCGCCGTCTGTCATTCATTTTTCCGATCCCGCCCCCGAACCTGTCGAAGATCGCCCCGCCCTTGGCCGGGCGATTGGTTCGCCGCCGCTGCGCCTCACCGCCGAGCGCTACGCCGCCGAGGATGGCGCGCTGTCGATCGGCGACTGGGCCTGCGAGCCCGGCGCGTGGCGGATCGCCTTCCATCCGGGGCGCCACGAGTTCTTCCAGGTGGTGAGCGGGCGGCTGCGCATCGTGGATACCGCCGGTAACGCCCGGGAGTTCGGGCCCGGCGAGGCGGGCATCATCCCCGCCGGTTTCATCGGCACCTTCGAGGTGATCGAGCGCGTCGAGAAGCGTTACGTGATGCTCGACCGGGTCTGAAACGTCGTTTCCAGCCAGCCCGCCAGCGCCTCCGCCGCCTGCGGCCAGGGGCGGTCCAGCATCAGCATGTGGCCGCAGCCCGGCACCGTGACCGACTTTGCCCGCCACGCCAGGGTGGTGAAGAACAGCATCGACGGCGGAAAAACCGCATCCACCCCGCCGCCCATCACCAGCGCCGGTATCGCCGGCCGGCGCCCGGTGCGCAGGAAGGGCAGCGCCACCATCTCGGCCACCGCCCGGTCCGATTCGCGCTCCATCATCGGCAGAAACGCCACCAGCTCCTGGTGGGGCATCTCCGGCGAAAAATAGATATCGGTCATCACCTGGAAGGTCGCCTCCGTCGGCCGGCCCGACACCGCGTTGGGCAGCTCCTCGAAGAAATCCGGCCGGGTCAGCGCCAGCCGGCTGGCCGAACCGCCCGTGCCCGAAGGCGGCACCGGCGCCATCAGCACGACGCCCGCCGCCTCTCCGCCGCTGGTGAGGTAGCGCTCCACCACCTGGGTGCCCATCGAATGGCCGATCAGCACCGGCAGCGCCGGCAGCCCCGCCACCGCCCGGGCCACATCGTCGGCGTAGTCGTCGAGGCCGAAGTCGTCAATGCGGTCGTGCCCGCTGCTCTCGCCGTGGCCCGACAGATCCAGCGCGTAGCAGTCGAACCCGCGTTCATTGAAGAAGGGCACGAAGTGCAGCTGCCAGCATTGGGCGTTGGTGTAGGCGCCGTGGACGAACAGCAGCGGCGGCCGGCCATTGGGGCGGGCGGACGGATGGTGATGGACGGCGAGGGAATGAACGGACATGGGGAGCTTTCGAGCGATGCGGATAACAGCCGCATTCTGTCACGTCATGCCGCCGCGCCGGATGACAACGCGGACGCCCGGGCTAGAATAGCCGGCCCAAAACCATAACCCTTCAGGAGAACACCATGAGCATCCACATCATCGCCCGCTTCACCGCCAAGCCCGACACCATCGACGCCCTGCGCACGCTGCTGCTGGGCATGCTGGCGCCGACCCGCAAGGAAGAAGGCTGCATCCGCTACGAGCTGCTGAACAACACCGCCGACGCCACCGACTTCACCTTCGTCGAGGAATGGGCCAGCCAGGCCGCCATCGACGCCCACATGCAAACGCCGCACCTGAAAGCCGTGCTGATGGATTCCGCCCCGCTGGTGGCCTGCCCGGTGGATGTGCGCTTCCTCACCGCCGCCGCCTGAGGCTTCAGCCCCGCACGTCCGACTGCCACGCCTGGGGGTCGGACTGCCAGCTCTGGCAGCCACACCTGCACCAGCGCCCGCCTCGTGTAGGTCGGACTTCAGTCCGACAAACCCTGCCTGACCAACCCGCAATGTCGGACTGAAGTCCGACCTACAGGGGGCACGCTTGCCTGGGGGTGGGTGGATGGATTGCGATCGGGGCGTCGAGCGGCGGCGTCGCGCCCTCAGCGCCGGCCACGCCGTGTAGGTCGGACTTCAGTCCGACAAACCCTGCCTGATCAACCCGCAATGTCGGACTGAAGTCCGACCTACAGGGGCTCAAGGAAAGCCGCTCAGACCGTCGCCTGGGCCCGGTTGAACCACGCCAGCTTGTCCGCCAGGGCCACCACTTCGCCCACGATCAGCAGCGCCGGCGGGCGGATGCCGGCGGCGGCGGCCACGTCGGGCAGGGTCGTCAAGGTGCCGGTGACCACCCGCTGGTTGGCGCGGGTGCCGTTTTCCACTAGTGCGGCGGGCGTGTCGGCGCCGCGGCCGTGCTCGATCAAGGCTGCGCAGTGGGCCGCCAGCATGCCCACGCCCATGTAGATCACTGCCGTCTGCTTGGGCCGGGCGAGCGCCACCCAATCCAGCGCCGATTCGCCGGCCCGGCGGTGGCCGGTGGCGAACACCACCGACTGGGCGTGATCCCGGTGGGTCAGGGGAATCCCCGCATACGCGCCAGCCCCGCAGGCGGCGGTGATGCCCGGCACCACCTCGAAGGGCACGCCCGCATCCAGCAGTTCTTCCAGTTCCTCGCCGCCACGCCCGAAGATGAAGGGATCGCCGCCCTTCAGCCGCACCACCTGCTTGCCCTCCCGGGCGAGGCGCACCAGCAGGCGGTTGATGTCTTCCTGGGGCAGGGTGTGGTGGCCGGCCTCCTTGCCCACGTAGATGCGCTCGGCCCCGGGCCGGGCCAGATCGAGGATGCCGTCGCCCACCAGATGATCGACCACCAGCGTATCGGCGCTGGCGATCAGGCGCGCGGCGCGCAGCGTCAGCAGCTCCGGATCGCCCGGACCGGCCCCGACGAGGGCCACCCGGCCCGATCCGCCGGCCGGCATGGCGAGCGGCCGCGCGGCATCCGGCGCAAAACCAGCGGGCCCACCCAGCACCTGGTGGAGGAAGGCGCGCAATGCGCCGGCGGCTGGCATTTCCAGACTGGCGGTGACGGGCGGCGGCATGGCGAAACTCCCGGGAATCATGACGACCGGAATCTATCAGTCCACTCGCGTCTTCGAACTTGACCGCTATCAAGGAAGGGGTATAGCCCCCTGGCGCAACCTGAATGGGAAGCGGGACTGTCCGCTCGTTGAGCTCATTTCAAGGGAGATGCACGATGAGAATGTGGAAAACCGGAGCAATCGCGGCGGCCCTGCTGCCGCTGGCCATGTCGCAGGCTTTCGCCGAAGAGGCCAAGACCACCACCAACGCCCCCGAGGCCAAGTACCAGTCGGCCGGCTCGCCGCTGGCCAATGTCGAGATGTACCAGGATATCAATCCGAAGGCCCCGCCGATGAGCAAGGCCGAGTTCGACAAGGCCCGCCAGATCTACTTCGAGCGTTGTGCGGGCTGTCACGGCGTGCTGCGCAAGGGCGCCACCGGCAAGCCGCTGACCACCGACAAGACCCTCGCCGCCGGCACCGACTACCTGAAGGTCTTCATCAAGTACGGCTCGCCCGCCGGCATGCCCAACTGGGGCACTTCCGGTGAGCTGACCGACGATGAAGTGGACCTGATGGCCCGCTACATCCAGCAGACGCCGCCGCAGCCGCCCGAGTTCGGCATGAAGGACATGAAGTCCACCTGGAAGGTCATCGTTCCGCCGGAGCAGCGCCCGACGAAGAAGATGAACAACTACAACATCGCCAACATCTTCTCCACCACCCTGCGCGACACGGGTGAAGTGGCGCTGATCGACGGCGACACCAAGAAGATCATCAACGTGGTCAAGACGGGCTACGCGGTGCACATCTCCCGCCTGTCCGCCTCTGGCCGCTACCTGTTCGTGATCGGCCGCGACGCCAAGATCAACATGATCGACCTGTGGATGGAGAAACCCGACAACGTCGCCGAGATCCGCGTCGGTCTCGAGGCCCGTTCCGTCGACACCTCCAAGTACAAGGGCTACGAAGACAAGCTGGCCATCGCCGGCTCCTACTGGCCGCCCCAGTACGTGATCATGAAGGGCGACACCCTCGAACCGCTGAAGATCATGGCCACCCGCGGCATGACCGTCGGCGAGCAGGAATACCACCCCGAACCGCGCGTGGCCTCCATCGTGGCCTCGCACTTCAAGCCCGAGTTCGTGGTGAACGTGAAGGAAACCGGCAAGACGCTGATGGTCGACTACACCGACCTCAACGTGATCGCCACCAAGGAAATCCCGGTCGCCAAGTTCCTGCATGACGGCGGTTTCGACAGCTCCAAGCGCTACTTCATGGTCGCCGCCAACCAGTCCAACAAGATTGGCGCCATCGACGTGAAGGACGGCAAGCTGGCCGGCCTGATCGACGTGGGCAAGATCCCGCACCCGGGCCGCGGCGCCAACTTCATCCATCCGAAGTACGGCCCCGTCTGGGCAACCGGCCACCTGGGTGACGAATCCATCGCCCTGATCGGTACCGATCCGGTCAAGCACAAGCAGTACGCCTGGAAGATGGTCGAATCCATCAAGGGCCCCGGCGGCGGTGCGCTGTTCATCAAGAGCCACCCGAAGTCCACCCACCTGTACTCCGACACCCCGCTCAACCCGGATCCGAAGCTGTCCCAGTCGGTCGCCGTGTTTGACATCAACAACCTGGCCGCCGGCTACAAGACCCTGCCCATCGGCGAATGGGCCGGCCTGAAGGACGACGGCGCCAAGCGCGTGGTGCAGCCCGAGTACAACAAGGCGGGCGACGAAGTGTGGTTCTCGGTGTGGAGCGCCAAGAACAAGGAATCGGCCATCGTGGTCGTGGATGACAAGACCCTGCAGCTCAAGACGGTCATCAAGGATCCGCGCCTGATCACCCCGACCGGCCACTTCAACGTGTATAACACCCAGCACGACATCTACTGATCGTCGCCGACCGCCGCCGGCCGGGTTGCCCTGCCGGCGGCTTTTCGCTCAGAAGGAGGATGCAATGAAATACTCGCTGATTCTCGCCGCCCTGCTCGGCACCCTCGCCAGCGGCAGCGCGCTGGCCGATCCGGCCGCCGCCGCCCAGAAAGCCGGCTGCATGGCCTGCCATGCCATGGACAAGAAGCTCGTCGGCCCGGCCTTCAAGGACATCGCCGCCAAGTACAAGGGTCAGGGCGACGCCGTGGCCAAGCTGTCCGACAAGGTCCGCAAGGG
Organism: Zoogloea oryzae; assembly: GCF_030161255.1. Lineage (NCBI taxonomy): Bacteria > Pseudomonadati > Pseudomonadota > Betaproteobacteria > Rhodocyclales > Zoogloeaceae > Zoogloea > Zoogloea oryzae. The sequence continues at coordinate 17,989 of NZ_BSPX01000039.1, read as the reverse complement.
CGGCGCCGGCGTGTGGGGCCCGATCCCCATGCCGCCCAACCCCGCGGAAAAGATCAGCGACGGCGACCTGAAGGACGTCGTGGGCTGGATCCTCAAGGGCTGACCTGCGCCCGGCAGGACGAAAGGCGGAGCGAGGGCTCCGCCTTTTTCTTTTCAGCCCTCCTCCGCGATCCACCTCAAGCGCCCGTGGGCAGCCTCGCCCAACCGCGCCACCAGCCCATCGGCGGCGCTTTCCGGCAGCTTGAAGCGGAAGACCACCTCATCGGCGTGGGTCACGTCCGCCACCTCGGCGCCGGCCAGCTCCAGCTCCCGGCGCAGCAGCCCTTCCAGCGCGTAGGGCACGGCGCAGGCAAGCGTCCGCTGGCGCACGATTGCCACCTTGGTGGCCCCCAGCAGGGCCTGGGCCACCGCGTCGGTATAGGCCCGCACCAGCCCGCCCGCCCCAAGCTTCACCCCGCCGTAGTAGCGCACCACCGTCGCCAGCACGCCGTCCAGATCCTGGTGGCGCAGCACGTCGAGCATCGGCCGGCCCGCCGTGCCGCCGGGTTCGCCGTCATCCACCGCCGCCGATTGACCACCCGCCAGCAGCGCCCAGCACACGTGGGCTGCACCCGGATGCGCAGCGCGCAGCGCTGCCACCCGGCGCTGGGCCGCAGCCCGGTCGGCCATGGGTTCGACGCAGCCGATGAAGCGGCTTTTCTTGATGAGGATTTCGCTGTGGGCAGGCGCGGCAAGGGTCTGGGACATGGGCCGGAAGGGCGGTGAGGCGGGCACCCAAGGATAACGAAATTCGCCCCGGCCACCCGCGCCGGCCCACTTGATGCCCATCAATGACCCTGCTGGCCGGTCGACCTACTGTGACGGCGTTATCTGAAGGAGTGTCCGATGGACCGTCCGCTGCTGATCCACGTGGCCGTGCTGCTGGGCCTCACCGCCCTGGCGGTGACGACCGCCCAGTCCGCCGAGCCACCCCAGCCCGACCCGGCCCGCCAGCAGGCGCTGGTGCACCTGGTGCGCCAGGACTGCGGCTCGTGCCACGGCATGCGCCTCGCCGGCGGCCTCGGCCCGGCCCTCACCCCGGCGCGACTGGCCGAATGGCCGGACGACTCCCTCGTCGCCACCATCCTCCACGGCCGCCCCGGCACCGCCATGCCCGGCTGGCAGCGCTTCGTGACCGAAGCCGAAGCCGGCTGGATCGTCGCCCGCCTCAAGCAAGGCTTCCCGCTCCTGGACTGACCCCATGCGCGCCCTCAAGCAACTCACCGCCGCCCTCCTCGCCAGCCTGGCCCTTGCCGGCTGCAGCAGCCTGCCCGCCGACGCCGTGCGCGGCACCGGCGACCTGGGCGTCGTCATCGAACGCGCCGCCGGCCGCGTGAAGGTGGTCGAGCACAGCCACGACAGCATCCTCGGCACCGTCGAGGGCCTCGGCGACCTCTCCCACGCCCACGTGGCCTTCTCCCGGGACGCACGCTACGCCTACGTGTTCGGCCGCGACGGCGGGCTCACCAAGGTCGACCTGCTCGCCCGGCGCATCGACCGGCGGGTGATCCAGGCCGGCAATTCCATCGGCGGCTCGGTGTCCCAGGACGGCCGGCTGGTGGTCGCCCAGAACTACGAGCCCGGCGGCATCAAGGCCTTCGACGCCGATACGCTGGAGCTCGTCGCCGACGTGCCGGCCGAATACGCCCCGGGCAAGTTCTCCCGCGTGGTGGGCCTCGCCGACATCCCCGGCCAGCGCTTCGTGTACGCCCTCTTCGACGCCGACGAGATCCGCGTCACCGACTTCTCCGATCCGAAGCACCCGGTCACCACCCGCTACCCCGCCGGCCACCAGCCCTACGACGGCCTCGTGACGCCCGACGGGCGCTACTTCCTGGCCGGGCTGTTTGGCGAGGACGGCATCTCGCTCCTTGACCTGTGGAAGCCCGAAGCCGGCGCGCGGAAGATCCTCTCCGGCTACGGCCGTGGCGAGGAGAAGCTGCCCGTCTTCAAGATGCCGCACCTGCGCGGCTGGTCGCTGGCCGCCGGGCAGGCCTGGCTGCCCGCCATCGGCCGCCACGAGGTGCTCGTCGCCGACGCCGCCAGCTGGAAGGAGACCGGCCGCGTGGCCGTCAAGGGCCAGCCGGTGTTCGTGATGGCCCGGCCGGACGGGCGCCAGGTGTGGGTCAACTTCGCCTTCCCCGACAACGAGTGGGTGCAGGTCATCGACACCGTCGAAAAACGCGTGGTCCACACCTTCAGCCCCGGCAAGGCCGTGCTGCACCTGGAATTCACGCCCCGCGGCGACGAGGTGTGGCTGTCCGCCCGGGACAGCCACCGGGTCACGGTGATGGACACCGCCAGCTTCGCGATCCGCCGCGAGCTTGCCGTCGACGCGCCCTCCGGCATCTTCTTCACCTCCCGCGCCCAGCGGATCGGATTCTGAGATGAACGCCACCGACCTCGAATTCCGCCTCCTCAACGAATTCCAGCGCGGCTTTCCGCTGGTCGCCGAGCCCTGGGCCGCCATCGGCGCCCAGCTTGGCTGCGGCACCGCCGACGTGCTCGCCCAGCTCGCCGCCCTGCGCGACGGCGGCAAGATCAGCCGCGTCGGGCCGGTGTTCGCCCCCAACCGCATCGGCGCCAGCACCCTCGCCGCGATGGCCGTGCCGACAGCCGACCTGCCCCGGGTGGCGGCCATCGTCAGCGCCTTCTCCGGCGTCAATCACAACTACCGGCGCGAGCACCGCTACAACCTGTGGTTCGTCGCCAACGCCGGCAGCGAAGCCGAGCTGGCCGACCTCCTGGGCACCATGGGCGCCGCCACCGGCTGCCCGCCGATCAGCCTGCCGCTGGTCGAGGAATACCACATCGACCTGGGCTTCGACCTCATCAGCGGCCGACGCACCCGCCACGCTGTGGGCCTGCCCGCCGGGCGGCGCGAACTCGGGGCCACCGAATGGCGCCTGATCCACGCCCTCCACGACGGCCTGCAGTGGCAGGCGCGCCCCTTCCGCGCCGTGGCCGACGCCGCCGGGATGAGCGAAGCCCGCGTGCTCGACACCCTCGGCGGCTGGCTGGACGAAGGCCTGCTGCGCCGCTTCGGCGTGGTGGTGCGGCATCGCGAGCTGGGCTACCGGGCCAACGCCATGTGCGTGTGGGCCGCGCCAGAAGCCGAGGTGAGCCGTCTCGGCCACCTCCTTGCCGGGCAGGACGGCGTGAGCCTGTGCTACCGTCGCCATAGCCCCGGGCCCGAATGGCCCTACACCCTGTTCTGCATGATTCACGGCCACAGCCGCGATGCCGTCGAGGCCCGCCGCGACGAGATTGCCGAGGCCGTCGGCCTCGCCGGCGTGCCCGCCGCAGTGCTGTTCTCCACCGACTGCTACAAGCAGTGCGGCGCCCGCTACCGCGCCCCCGACGCCGCCAGCCCGCGCTACCTCAGCCAGTCACTTCCGGGCCTCGCCGCATGAGCGCCCGCCCCACGCCCGCCGTCCTCGACGCGCTCGACCGGCGCATCATCAACGCGCTGCAGGGCGGCTTTCCGATCACCGACGAGCCCTACCGCGAAGTCGCCGAGGAGCTCGGCACCACCGAGGCCGAGCTCCTCGCCCGCCTCGAACGCCTGCTCGCCGCCAAGGTACTGACCCGCTTCGGCCCGATGTTCCAGATCGAACGCCTGGGTGGGCGCTTCGTGCTGGCCGCGCTGGCGGTACCCGAAGACCGCTTCGCCGAGGTCACCGGGCTCGTCAACGCCCTGCCCGAGGTCGCCCACAACTACCGGCGCGAGCACCACCTCAACATGTGGTTCGTGCTCGCCACCGAAACCCCCGACGGCATCGCCGACGCCACCCGGCGCATCGAGGCCGCCACCGGGCTGCCGGTCTTCGCCTTTCCCAAGCTGCGGGAATTCTTCGTGGACATGAGGCTCAAGGCATGACTTCCACCCCTCCGCCCGACGACCTGGACCGCCGCCTGGTCATCGCCACCCAGGCCGGCCTGCCGCTGGTGCCGCGGCCCTACGACCTGCTCGCCGAACAGCTCGGCGTGAGCGCCGACGAGGTCAAGCGCCGCCTCGCCGCGATGCTCGACAGCGGCCGCATCCGGCGCATCGGCGCGGTGCCCAACCACTACGCCATCGGCTACACCGCCAACGGCATGTCGGTGTGGGATGTGGACGACGCCCGCATCGCCGAGCTCGGCGAAGCCATCGGCCGGCTGGATTTCGTCACCCACTGCTACGAGCGCCCCCGCGCCCTGCCCGACTGGCCCTACAACCTCTTCGCGATGGTGCACGGCCACGACCGCGCCACCGTGCTCGCCCACATCGAAGAGATCGCCGCCCTCCTCGGCCCGGCCTGCCGGCAGCACGACGTGTTGTTCTCCAGCGCCATCCTCAAGAAGACCGGCCTGCGCATCGGCGCCGAAAGTTGACCTGAGCCAACAAGTCGGCATTCAGCGCCAACACCCTCCCTGGCAGTTGTTATATTGAAATTGGCTGGACCGGACATTCGCTGCAACCCAGGCGTCCGGTTCATTCCAGCCAGTCACGACAATAAATCAGGGAGCGCAAGATGAAAGCCCGTTCAAGCTGCGTGGCGATCGCCGCCGCCATCCTCGCCGGTTGTGCGACTGCACCCCAGAATCCCATCGCCCTGTCCGAACCCGCCGCCAGCGGCCAAGCCGGGCGCATCGGCGTCGCGATGGCGCCGCTGCCCGCGCCGGACACCTTCTTCCCCGGCGCCGACTGCCTGCTGTGCTACGCCACCGCAGCGGCCACCAACTCGGCCCTCACCACCCAGACCAAGACCCTCTCGGCCAGCGACGCCCTGCCCCTGCGCGAGGAGATCGCCGCCCTGCTGCGGAAGCGCGGCGCCGACGTGAAGGTGATCGACGGTGAAGTGAAGATCGACGCCCTGCCGGACTTCGCCAGCCAGGCGCCCAACGTCGCCCCGAAGGACTACCGCGGCCTCGGCCAGCAGCACCAGATCGATCACCTCGTGATGATCCGCGTCACCACGGTCGGCTTCACCCGCAACTACGCCAGCTACGTGCCCACCAGCGACCCGAAAGCCACCTTCAACGGCGCGGGCTACATGATCGACATGAAGACCAACGCCTACGAGTGGTATCTGCCCGTGGCCGTCATCAAGAGCGCCGACAAGGTGTGGGACGAGCCGCCGGCCTACCCCGGCCTCACCAACGCCTTCTACCAGGCCATCGAAATCGGGCGCGACCAGTTTCTGAAGCCCTTTGCCAGCAACGGGGCCACCGCGAGCACCTCAAAATGACCCGGCGCCCATCCTGGCGAAGACGCTGGCTGGCCGCCTTGACGCTGATGACGCTCGCCGGCAGCAGCCTTGCCGACGAGCCGCTGCCCCGCTGGTCGCTGCAACTGCCGGCCGACGCGCCCGTGCAGTTCATCGGAGTCGCCAGCCTCGACGAAGACGGCATGGCAGGCACGCCGATGATGTATCCCGCCCCGAACGCGGGCGGGCTCGTGGTCGCCATCCTCACCCACAGCCTGCTCGTCGATTCGGCCCGCAGGGCCCAGCGGGAGAAGCTGCTCGCCGCCGCCAACGCGGTGGTGGCGCCATACCGCGGCGTGCTCGACGGTTTCGGCCACCCGGAGCTGCGCCAGCGGGTGCACCGTCGAGCAAGTCCGATGGCCGCCGACGAGGGTGAACTGGTTGTCGAGAGCGCGCCGATGTTCGCCCTCACCCAGGACGAGAAGGCCATCGTGCTCGACAACCTCATCACCTTCCGGGGCACCCCCGCCGGGCCGCAGGGCGTCTATCAGGGCATCGTGCGGGTGGTCTCCGACCCGGCAAAGGGCACCGAGCCCCGCAGCGACTGGCTTGCCGGTGGCGGCGAGCGGCTGAAGGACGAATGCGCCCGGCTGGTGGCCGAATCCATCGAGATGGCGCTGCTCGACGCCAGGCCCGCCGGGGTGGTGGCACCGGCCCCACCCGCTCAGCGCACCGTGCGCTACGACGAAGGCGGCACGGAGCGGATGGAGCGCGCAGTCATCGTTCGCCAGCACTGCGGCCGGCTGATCATCCGCAACCTGCGCGGGCACCTCATGTCGGTGCCCGCCAAAAGCGCCACGGCCAGCTGCCCGCCCTGACGACGGGGACATCCGGATGACTTGAGCAGACATCAGACTTCAGGGACAGCCCGTCTTGCCGTAATTCCTGACTGGTGCGCAGGGGCAAGAAAGACGCCTGCTCCTTGTGTGCCTTCAGCTCAACGCACACCCGCTTTCACCTAACTGCGCACCATGCCCATCCGTTTCCTCCTTGGCGCCTTTGTCGCCACCTGTCTGAGCCTGCTGGCGGGCCTCGCTGCGGCAGAAGGCAGCGCCCTCACCATCAGCACCAACAACACCCCCCTCGACCGCCAGGCGCTGGAGCACATCGCCCGCGAGGGCTTCCACCGCATCGGCGTCGACATCAAGGTGGTGAGTCTGCCCTCCGAACGCTCCCTCGTCGCCGCCAACCTGGGTGAGGTGGACGGCGAAGGGCTTCGCGTCGCCGGCCTGAGCGCCCAGTATCCCAACCTGGTGCAGGTGCCCGAGCGCTTCGTGCGGATCAGCTTCGTCGCCTTCGCCAAGGACGCCACGATCCCCCTCGACAATGGGTGGGACAGCCTCAAGCCCTACCGGGTGGCCTTCATCAACGGCTGGAAGATGTTCGAGGCCAACGCCAGCGGCGCCCGGGTGGTGCACAAGGTGGACAAACCCGACCAGATGTTCCGGATGCTCGACGACGGCCGCGTCGATCTGGTGCTGTACACCCGCGCTGACGGCATGCAGCTGGCCCGCAGCCTGGGCCTCACCAGCATCGCGCCCCTGTCGCCGCACCTCAGGGACGTGGACATGTACCTCTACCTCCACAAGAAGCACCAGCCACTGGTGCCGCGCCTGAGCCAGGCACTGCGCGACCTCAAGGCCGACGGCACCTACAACCGCATCCTGTCGGGCATCTACTAGGACCGGGGCATGACCCAACGTCACCCTGCCCTGCCCGAAGCCCCCGCCCACGACCGCCTCGGCCTCTCCAGCCGGGTGGCCCGGCGCCTCATGCTGTGGGCCCTGCTGGTGGGCTGCATCGGGATGCTGGCGGTCTCGATCGGCGAATCCTTCTACGCCTACCGGCAGCGGATCGACCACATCGAAGTCCAGCTCGAATCCCTCGGCGAGTTCATCACCCCGTCCCTTGCCAAGAGCGCCTGGGCCTTCGACCGGGAACAGATCGAGCTGCAGATGGCCGGAATCACCGAGCTGGCGGATGTCTCCGCCGTGCGCCTCGACCTCAAGGGCCAGTCGCCCTTGCGCTTTGGCGCCACCGCGCTCTCCGACGACCTCCACGAGCACACCCGCCCGGTGATCTACTTCGAGGACGGCCGCACCCACAACCTGGGCACCCTCACCCTCATCAAGGATCTGAGCGACGACCGGGCGGCGATGGCCCGGATCTGGGTGGCCACCGTCCTCGGCAACGCGCTGGTGATCCTGCTGGTCACCGCGGTGCTGGCGCTGATCTACCAGACTGTCGTCACCCGCCGGCTGGTGATCATCGCCCGCCGGGTGCGCGAGGTGACCGCTGACGACCTGCGCGACGCCGCCCGCGGCAAGCCCCTCGCTGCCCTGCTGCCGCCCGGCGTCAACCGCGACGAGGTGGACGAGCTGGCCGCCTCCATCGACGCGCTGCAGCTCACCGGCAGCCAGGCCCTGCTGGCCGCCGCCCGCAACGAGGCACGCTTTCGTGCGGTGATCGAGAGCATGACCGAGGGCATGCTCACCACCGACCGGGCCGGGCGCATCCTCTCGGCCAACGCCGCCGCCGAAGACATGCTGGGCTACGAGCGCGGCGAGCTCATCGGCGTGCCGACAGCCAGCCGGATCGGCATCGACAGCACCGAGCGGGACGCCCACCTGCCCGATCTGGGCGAACTCGTCGGCCGGGTGTCGGAAGTGCAGGCCCGTCGCAAGGACGGCCATCACTTCGCGGCAGAGCTCTCCGTGTCGCGCATGACCGAGCCCGACGACATCCATTTCGTGCTGATCCTGCGCAACCTCGCCGAGCGCCGCAAGGCCGAGATCGCCGAAGCCGCCAGCATCGCCAAGAGCGCCTTCCTGGCCAACATGAGCCACGAGATCCGCACCCCGATGAACGCCATCATCGGCATGGCTCACCTGCTGCGCCGCGACGGCGTGACCGCCCGCCAGGCCGAGCGCCTCGACAAGATCAACGTGGCCGGCCAGCACCTGCTGGAGGTCATCGACGCCATCCTCGACCTCTCCAAGATCGAGGCCGGCAAGTTCACCCTCGACGAGACCGAGGTGAATATTGGCGCCATCATCGCCAACGTCTCGTCGATGCTCTACAGCCAGACCCAGGCCAAGAAGCTGCGCCTGCTGGTCGACGCCCAGGGCGTACCCGACGCGCTGGTGGGCGACCCCACCCGCCTGCAGCAGGCCCTGCTCAACTACGCCACCAACGCGGTCAAGTTCACCGACGCCGGCAGCATCACCCTGCGCGCCCTCCCGGTGGAGGACACGCCCGACAGTGTGCTGATGCGCTTCGAGGTGGAAGACACCGGTATCGGCCTGGCGCCGGAGGTGGCCGAGCGCCTGTTCTCCAACTTCGAGCAGGCCGACAACTCCACCACCCGCCGCTACGGCGGCACCGGGCTGGGGCTGGCGATCACCCGCCGCTTCGCCCAGCTGATGGGTGGCGACGCCGGCGTGGTCAGCGCCCTCGAATCGGGCAGTCGGTTCTGGTTCACCGCCCGCCTGCAGAAGGGCAGCGCGGCCACCAGCCCCCCCGACCGGGCCGCCGACTGCTCGGCCGAGGAAGCCCTGATCCGCGACCACCGGGGCCGGCGCATCCTCATCGTCGAGGACGAAGAAGTGAACCGGGAGGTGACCCTGTGCCTGCTCGAAGACCTGCAGCTCAAGGTCGATATCGCCGAGGACGGCCAGCAGGCCGTCGAGCTGGCCCGCCGCAACGCCTACGACCTGATCCTGATGGACATGCAGATGCCGGTGATGGACGGCCCCGGCGCCACCCGGGCGATCCGCGCGCTCCCCGGCGGCGCCCAGGTGCCCATCGTGGCCATGACCGCCAACGCCTTCGCCGAAGACAAGGCCCGCTGCTTCGAGGCCGGGATGAACGACTTCATCGCCAAGCCCGTCGACCCGGACCACCTCTTCGAAACCCTGCTCAAATGGCTGTCCCGGAGTGGCCCGGCGCCAGGCTGAGCCCGGCCGGGCAAGCCGCCCGAAGGCCGGCTGCCCGTAGGCCAGCGGGCCAGCTCAGAAGTGCCATTCCATCTGCAGGGTGGGCGCGTAGGTGTTGATGCCCGGCTTGGTCACGCCCGCCGCGGTGGCGTGGTTGCCAAACTTGTTGAGCCACATCTCGTAGCCCACGCCCACCAGCAGGGTGTTCTTGCGCCCGGCGGCCATCTGCCCCACATCCACCATCAGCGAGGTGCGCATCAGGGTTTCGGCCTCGGTCTTCACGCCGGCGTAGTCCTTGCCCTTGTCGGTGTTGTAGTTGATGAAGCCCTGAAACTTGAGCGGCACCGGGCCGGCCTGGAAGGGCAGGCCCCAGGCGGCGCTGAGGATCAGCTGATTGTCGAAGCCATGCTCGTGATCGGTGCAGCTGGCCAGGCCACAGTGGTTCCACTCCTTGCCGGCGAGCAGGCTCAGGTCGAAGAAGCCGTTGTTGGGCACGTTGAACTTCAGCGTCGGGCCGGCCACCAGCAGGCGCTTGCGGGGCGCGAAGGTGGTGTTCTTGGTGTTGAGGTCGAAGCCGGCGGTGAAGGCCACTTCCTTCACCGGGCCGAAGGACAGATCACGCTCGAGCAGCTTGCCCAGGTGCAGCTGGTGGCGGTAGGTGAGGTAGAACTCGGTGGCACCGGTGTCGCCGCCGCTGCTGGGGTCGTTCTTGTCGGACTGCAGGATGTCCAGGTTCACGAAGTTCTGGCCGAACGCGTAGCCGCTGGCCTGGCTGTACTGCAGCACATGCTTGCGCACGTCCTTGGTGTTGCTCGGCTCATGGAACTGGGTGCCGTAACGGTAGCCGAGGAAGCTGTCGCTCCAGGTGGCAGCGTGGGCGAGGCTGGCGGTGCCGGCAAGGGCAACGAGGGCAAGGGTCTGGATGGTTTTCATGGTTGTGCTCCCTGAGGATTGGATGGTGTTCAGTGGGCTTCGGCCACGCGGGCAGCCTCGATGGCGCCGCGCTCGTCAGCTTCGCCGCCGTTGAAATAGAGATTGAGGAGCACTGCGGCGATGGAGGTCAGGAGGATTCCGGACTCCAGCAGCGGGTGCAGGCTGTGGGCCATCTGCTGGGTCCAGCGCGGCGCGACGAGGGGGATCATCCCGAAGCCGACGGAGATGGCGACGATGTAGAGGTTGTTGCGGTTGCCCTTGAAATCAACGTTGGCGAGGATGCGGATACCCGTCGCGGCGACCATCCCGAACATCACCAGCCCGGCGCCGCCCAGCACGAAGGTGGGCACCGACTCCACCAGCGCGGCCATCTTGGGCAGCAGGCCGAGCACCAGCATGATCAGGCCCGCCGCCACGCACACCCAGCGGCTCTTCACCCCGGTCACGCCGACGAGGCCGACGTTCTGGGAGAAGCTGGTGTACGGAAAGGTGCTGAAGATGCCGCCCAGCAGCGTGCCGAGGCCGTCGGTGCGCAGGCCCGCCGACAGATCCCGGTGGCTGATGCGCCGGCCGGTGATCTCCGACAGCGCCAGGAACATCCCCGTCGATTCGATCATCACGACGATCATCACCAGGGTCATGGTGAGGATCATCAGTGGGTCGAAGGTCGGCATGCCGAAGGCGAAGGGCGTGACCACGTCGAACCACTGGGCCTTGGCGACCTTCTCGAAGCCCATCTTGCCCATCGCCACCGCCACGCCACAGCCGATGATGATGCCCAGCAGCACCGCAATGTTGGCCACGAAGCCCCTGGCGTAGCGCACCAGCAGCAGGATCGCCGCCAGCACGAAGGCCGCCACGCCCATGTTGTCGAGGGCGCCATAGTTGGGGTTGTCCTTCATCGGGACGGGACCGGGCAGCTTGAGGTCCGGTGCGCTGGCACCCGGAGGCTGGCTCGCCGCGGCGGTGGCCGCATCGGCACGGGCCTTGTCCACCATTGCCACCAGCTTGGGCACGTCCACGCTCTGGGCCTGGGGCGCCGGGCCGCCCATCGCCCAGCCGATGCCCACGCGCATCAGGCTGATGCCGATGATCGCGATGATGGTGCCGGTCACAACCGGCGGAAAGAAACGCAGCAGTCGGCTCATCACCGGCGCAATGGCGATCGAGATGATGCCGGCGCCGATGATCGCGCCGAAGATCGCCCGAGCACCTTCCGGCCCACCCTGGGCGTTGGCCATCGCCACCATCGGCCCGACGGCGGCGAAGGTGACGCCCATCATCACTGGCAGGCGGATGCCGAAGAAACGCCCCAGGCCGAGGGACTGGATCAGGGTGACCAGCCCGCAACAGAAGAGGTCGGCGGAGATCAGCATCGCCACCTGCTCGGGGCTCAGCTTGAGGGCCCGCCCGACGATCAGCGGCACCGCCACCGCGCCCGCGTACATCACCAGCACATGCTGCATGCCAAGGGCGAACAGCCGTCCGCCGGGCAGCTTCTCGTCGACCGCGTCCGCCCCGGGGGCGGCACCTTTGTGCGCAAGGTCCGACATGTCTTTTCCTTTACCTGTTTGGGCCGCCGCAACCGTTGCCGGCGACACCGGGGTTGAACAGGGGCTGCGCTGGAAGAGAACTTCATCAACCACAGCCCTGCGCTTGCAGGAAAGGAAAAGCTAGAAACATGCCATGCCGCAAAATGCAGTAAAAGGCGTTAAAAGTGCCATTAAATGGCGTTAACGTCGCCTAACGTGCATCTATTGTGTGCATCCAGCACCAAGTTCGGGCATCGCTGAAACCGGGCCATCTCCGGGAGAAGGCCCCGGTACGCAACCGGGGCCGATGGCAGGAAGAACGCAGGTTGCGCTCAGACGGGCTGGGAGATCAGCCCGGGAAGGTCGAGGGTGACTTCGTCGCAGTTCGGCGCGCTGCCGCTGCGGTCCATGACGAGAAAATCGGAGATCGTGTCGAGTGCGAGCAGCGGGTGGTGCCATACGCCCCGGCCGTAATTGACGCCCTGGTCGCCCCGGGCCACGAAGAGGCGCAGGTCGGCCACCGTGGGCGCCGGCCCGGCGGGCGCCACCACCACAAGATACGGCCGGCCGTTCAGGGGCACGAAGGCCTGGGTGCCGAGGGGGTGGCGCTCCATCATCTCCACCACAAAGGGCAGGCTGCGCGGCTGGCCGCGGAAGATCGACACGATCACCCGGCCGTCGGGGCCGACGTCGATGTCGGCCAGATCGTGGTAGCGCTCGGTGTTGCCGCCGTTGATGGTGAAATGGCGCACCGCGTCGCTGGCCTCGATGACCTCGCCGAAGGGGGCGAAGGCCTCGCGGGTAAGCGGCTCGGGGCGCAGGACCGGGGGTTTCACGTTGGCTCCCTCAGCGCGCCGGCCGGCCCCACAGGCGCAGGCGCGAAACGCCGCCATCGGGGAAGATGTTGAAGCGAACGTGCGTGATCGTGCCGAGCTGGACGATTTCCTCGGCAAAGCAGTGCACCGCGTCCATCGACAGCTTCTGCTCGGGCAGCAGGGTCTGCCAGAACATGCTCTGGGTGGTGATCGAGCGGTCGGTACCGCCGCTCACGCAGGCGGCCTGGATCGAGCAGCGGTCCGGGAAATTGCCCTTGAAGAAGGCGGTATCCACTTCGATCTTCTCGACGGTGCCCGGGGCGCCCAACTCCAGCACGCACCAGTCGTTGCCGGGCTCGCGGCGGCGGCGGGTTTCCCAGCCGTCGCCCATGTTGATGCCGCGGCCGGGCAGTAGCAGGGCCGCGACGCTGGAGCCAAAGCTGGCGTCGTTCCACGACACGGCTCGGCCGCCGTTCTCCATCGCCACCAGATCGACCAGCGCGTCGCCGGCCAGGCTTTCCAGGGCGCTCACGGGGCGGCCATACACGCGCAGGCGGGCGATGCCGCCGTCCGGGTAGATGTTCACCCGCAGGTGGGTCCAGGCGTCGCTGCTTCCGCATTCGAGCAGGTGATGGCTGTTGGGGCCGAGGGGGGTGGCGGGGAGGATCTCGGTCCATTCCGCGGCCTGCAGCGTCGCCACGTCGTCGCTGGCCGATACCGTGGCTTCGATGGACACCGCCGGCGGGTAGTTGCCGGTGAAGTGGCTGGTATCCACGTCGAAACCGTGGATCACGCCCTTCACGCCGAGCTTCACCAGCGCCCAGTCGTGGCCGGCGACGCGCTTGCGGCGGGATTCCCAGCCGTCCATCCACTTGCCGTTGGTGTCGTACTTGCCGGGCACGAAGGCGGCGGGATCGGGGTTGAGCATCCGCCCCACTTCGGCGAAGAAGTCGTCCGACGCGCCCAGCGCCCGGGCACCGAGGCGCGGGTTGGCGAGATTGACCGCCCGCGCGGCCCATTCGGGCAGCTCGGCGGGCGGGGCGAAGACGGGGGTTCCGGGAAGGCTGGCCATGGTACGGGTTCCTTGTGCGCGGTCAGGGCTGGGGGCGATGGGGGTGGCGGTCGATCCAGTGGCGGGCGATGTCCACGCGTCGGCACACCCACACCCGGTCGTGGCGTTCGATGTGGTCGAGGAAGCGCTGCAGGGCGCGAAAACGCCCTGGCCGGCCAAGCAGGCGGCAGTGCATGCCCACCGACAGCATCGCCGGACGCTCGTCGCCCTCGGCGTACATCACGTCGAAGGCGTCGCGCAGGTAGTCGAAGAACTCGTCGCCGTGGGAGAAGCCCTGGGGCAGCGCGAAGCGCATGTCGTTGGTGTCGAGGGTGTAGGGCACCACCAGATGCGGCACGGCGCTGCCGTCGGTCTTCGTCACCGACGTCCAGAAGGGCAGATCGTCGCCGTAGTAATCCGAGTCGTACAGAAAACCCCCGTGGTCGGCCACGAGGCGCCGGGTGTTGGGCGAATCGCGGCCGGTGTACCAGCCCAGCGGCGGCTCGCCGGTGAGGCGCTGGATGATCTCCATGGCGATGCGCATGTGCTCCCGCTCGGTGGCTTCGTCCACGTTCTGGTAGTGGATCCAGCGCCAGCCGTGACAGGCAATCTCGTGGCCCAGCGCGCGGAAGGCGGCGGTCAGCTCGGGATGACGCTCCAGCGCCATCGCCACGCCGAACACCGTGAGCGGCAGGCCGCGGCGCTCGAACTCGCGCAGGATGCGCCACACGCCGACCCGCGAGCCGTACTCGTAGATGCCTTCCATCGACAGATGGCGGTCCGGGTAGCTGGCCGGGTTGAACAGCTCGGACAGGAACTGCTCGCTGCCGGAGTCGCCGTGGAGCACGCAGTTCTCACCGCCTTCCTCGTAGTTGAGGACGAACTGCACCGCGATGCGCGCCCCACCCGGCCAGTCGGCGTGGGGCGGGTTGCGGCCGTAGCCGATCAGGTCGCGCGGGTAGGCCGTGCTCACGACGCGGCTCCCAGCAGCGCGTCGAGGCGGAAGCGGGCAATACGGGCGATCTGCGCGAGGCAGGCGCGGAACTCCGTCGGCCGGTCGTTGGCGAGGCGTGCCTCGATGGCGTCCATGATGTGGTTGCGGGTCAGACCCTTCACCGCGATCACGAAGGGAAAACCGAAGCGGGCGCGGTATTCGGCGTTGAGGCCGCGCAGGCGGACGATCTCGTCGGGCGTGCATTGGTCGAGCCCCGCGCCGCGCTGCTCGCCGGTGGAGTGGGCGGTGAGGGTGCCGGCCGCGGCCTCCTTGCCGGCCAGCTCCGGGTGGGCGCAGATCAGCGCGAACTGTTCGGCCTCGCTGGCGGCATCCACGATGGCGACCATCGCGGCGTGCAGCGCGTCGATGCTGGCGAAGGGGCGCGACGCCCAGGCCCGCTCGGGCACCCAGGGGGAATGCTCGAAGATGTCGCCGAGGCGGGCGATGAAGTCGGCCTGGGGCAGCGCCGACAGTGCGGCCAGGGCGTTGGGGGTGGAATCGGTGAGCCGGATGTCGGACATGGCAGAAGACCGGTCGGGATCAGCGGGAAGGTTGGGGCACGCTTTGCTGGGCGTGCCAGCGAGCGATCAGCTGGCGCTCGGCGTCGGTGATGCCGGTGAGGTTACCCAGGGGCATGTAGCCGCTCGCCACGGTCTCGGCCATCTTGGCGGCGTGCTGCTCGATCTGCGCCGGCGACTGCAGCACCACGCCCTTGGGCGGCTGGGCAAAGCCCGGCTGGGTGGGCTGCTCGCTGTGGCACGCGAGGCAGCGCTGGGCCACCACCTGACGCACTGCGTCGAGGCTCACCTGCTCGCCGCCGGCATCCACCGTCCTGGGCGCCATCAGCACGATCAGGGTGGCGATCAGCGCCACGCCGGCCACCGGCAGCCACCACTTCACCTGGCCCCGGTGGCGCAGCACGAAGAACTGCCGGATCAGCACGCCGGCGAGCATCATCACCACCAGCACCAGCCAGCCGTTGGCGTGGGAGTAGGTCATCGGGTAGTGGTTGCTGATCATGATGAACAGCACCGGCAGCGTGAAATAGGTGTTGTGCACCGAGCGCTGCTTGCCGATCTGGCCGGGGCGCGGGTCCACCGGCTGGCCGGCGCGGATCTGCACGACCATCCGCCGCTGGCCCGGAATGATGTGGAAGAACACGTTGGCGACCATCATCGTGCCGAGCATCGCCCCCACGTGGATGTACGCGCCGCGGGCCGAGAAGACCTGGTGCAGCAGCCAGTCGGCCAGCACCACGAAGAGGAACACGATCACCGCCAGCAGCCCGTCGCGTCCGAACAGCGCCTTGCACAGGGTGTCGTAGAACAGCCAGCCCGTGGCCAGGAAAGCCACCGAGATGCCCACCGCGGCGCTCTGGCCGAGCGCCATCACGCGAGTGTCGATGAGGTAGGTGGAGGCGCCGATCCAGTACATCACCACCAGCAGGCTCATGCCCGACAGCCAGGTGGTGTAGGCCTCCCACTTGGACCAGTGGAGATCGTCGGTGAGGGGTTCGCCCCGCGGCCCGGTGAGGAACTTCTGGCTGCAGTAGAAGCCGCCGCCATGCACCGCCCACAGCTCGCCATGCACGCCGCGCTCGCCGTCGGCGGCCTTCTTCGGCGGACGCAGGGAGTTGTCGAGCATCACGAAGTAGAAGGACGCGCCGATCCAGGCGATCCCGGTAATCAGGTGGAGCCAGCGCAGCAGCAGGTTGGCCCAGTCGAGCAGGTAGGTTTCCATGGCGCGTCGTCCTTGCGGGGGCGGGCGGAGCTCAGCTGCCCCGGTAGGTGGAGTAGCTCCACGGGGAAACCAGCAGCGGCACGTGGTAGTGGGCGTCCGCGTCGGCCACGCCGAAGCGCAGCACCACCTCGTCGAGGAAGGGCGGCTCCGGCAGCTCGACGCCTGCGGCGCGGAAGTAATCGCCAACGCCAAACACCAGCTCGTAACTGCCCGGCACCAGCGCCGCGCCTTCGAGCAGCGGCACGTCGCAGCGGCCGTCGTGGTTGGTGACGGTTGCGCCCAGCTCGCGGCGCTCGCCGTCGATGCGGATGACGCTCACCCGGATGCCGGCGCCGGGTTTGCCGGATGCGGTATCCAGTACGTGCGTGGTCAGACGTCCCATGAAGCAATCTCCTGCCTGCGATCTTGATTTGAGTTTAGTGCACAGCAACAATAATTAAATGGACATGAGCTAATAACGCTTATACCTTTTTGCTTATATCAAGCACGCGACACCTCGCGCGGAGAACCCGGCCATGACCCGCACCCGCCCCGAAGACCAGCTCGACACCGCCCTGCTGCGGGTTTTCTGCCTGCTCATCAGCGAGCGCAGCGTGTCGCGGGTGGCCCATCGGCTCAACCAGACCCAGCCGGCGGTGAGCCTCGCCCTCAAGCGGCTGCGCACGCTGCTTGGCGATCCGCTGCTGGTGCGCGAGAAGAACGGCATGGTGCCCACCGAGCGGGCCCTGGCCCTGCTCTCCCACGCGAAGAGCGCCCTGGCCGAGATCGACAGCATGACCTGTGCGCCGGAGCAATTTGACCCGGCCACCAGCCGCACCGCCTTCCGGATCGGCACGCCGGATTACCTGGCGCCGGTGTTCATCGCTGCGGTGGTGGAGCGCCTGCGCCAGGAGGCACCCCACGTGCGCCTGTCGGTGCAGGCGCTGGGCCCGAGTTTCGATTTCGAACGCTCCCTCGCCGAGGGCGAACTGGACGTGGTGATCGGCAACTGGCCCGAGCCGCCGTCGCGGATGCACCTGTCGATGCTGATGGAAGACGAGATCGTGTGCCTGCTGTCGGCGCGCCACCCGCTGGCGGCGCGGGGGCTCACGGTGGAGGACTTCCTGCGGGCCGCCCACGTGGTGCCCATGCCCTATGCAATCACCCAGCGCGGCGTGATCGACACCGTGCTCGCCGCCGGCAAGATCAGCCGTGACGAGCGCGTGGAGGTGCAGTCCTTCATGTCGGCGCCGCATCTGCTGCCCGGCACCGACCTGATCTTCACCACCACCCGGCATTTCGCGCGCTTCTACGCCAACCTGCTGCCGCTGGCCATCGTCGCCTCGCCGATCCCCTTCCCGCCGATGCGCTTCTACCAGCTGTGGCACGAGCGCAACCACGCCTCGCCGGCCCACCGCTGGATCCGCCGCCTCCTCACCGACTGCGGCCAGCGACTCCAGCCCCTTACCGGGGACTGAAGGCCCGCCCCGCTCAGCCTTCCAGCCGCTTCACCAGCGTGAACACCGCCTGATGGGTGGGCGCGGGCAGGCCGTGGCGGTCGGCCAGCGCCAGCAGCACGCCGGTGATCGCGTCGATCTCGGTCTTCCGGCCGGCCAGCACATCCTGCAGCATGCTCGCCCGGTTGGCGCCGGTTGCGGCGGCGACCGCCGCGACGCGGGCATGGGCGGCGGCCTCGTCGAGCGCCAGCCCTTCGGCCCGCAG